>JACCVE010000099.1 GCA_013698285.1 Chloroflexia bacterium
CGCCATGAGCTGACCACCGAGGGGCCATGGACGGCTCCAACCGTCAACGGCGGACCGGGCTACCCGGGCGGCACCCGTCCCGGCGTGACGGTCCCCGGCTGATCACTCGACCGCCGGAGCTTCGGGGCTCACCGGAGCGCCGCCTCTCCGTGGCCCGGGATTACACGAGGTCCTCCCCGACGATGGTGATCGAACATTAATGCCGTGAGCGGATTCCGTAGCACTCCTGGCCCATGTCCAGACCACGTCGGACGCCCGGTGGGCGAGGTGATCTTGGCAGTCGGTCCCGACGGCACGGTCGTCCGGGCGTTTTGGCACGCCGTCGCGCCCCCATAGAGGTGACGCCACGGCGGGTAACGCTGGGGAAGGTGCGGTCTCCGAAGTGCCGGTCAGAGAGGCGTTCGGGTGCCGTCGGGGAGGGGCGACGACCAGGCTGCCCCGGGCCCGCGATGGAAAGGGGCGATCGCTCGTTCGGGTCCGCACCCCCGGCCAACGCCGCCACCGCACCCGGCTCCGGCCGGTCCTGGCCGCGATCCGGGCTCGCCGGGCCGGGGCTGATCGGGCTGCGCGCTCGGTTCGACCACCCGATCGCCGACGTGGGGTACGCCCGTCGATACTCGCCCTGAGGGGAGGATGGTGAGCCCGCACCGGCGTCAGTGCCGGTCACCTTGGCGCGGTGCTACAGTGGTTACCATTGGGCATCGCGTGCCGCTGGTTCCCCTCGCGAACCGTCACTGCCATCGCGGCGGTGGCGGTGCCGACGCCTGATCGCGGCTGGATCTGCCGGCGGCGATGCCGCGGGACATGGTGAGGTGTGATGGCGCGTCATTCGCCCATGGATAGCTCGCCAGCCCAGACGGTGGCTGGCATCCCGCTCCTGGCGACCAAGCTCTACATGCCCCGCTGGCGCCCCGGCCTGGTGTCGCGCCCGGGCCTGGTCGAGCGACTGGGCCTGGGGGCCGAGCGCAAGCTGACCCTGGTCTCGGCGCCGGCGGGATTCGGCAAGACCACGCTGCTCGCCGAATGGCTGGTGACGCTGCCAGCTCGCGACCGGGCTGCGGCCTGGGTCTCGCTCGATGCGACCGACAACGACCCCGCGCTCTTCTGGTCCTACGTCATCACCGCGCTGCGGGGGATCGCGCCCGGGGTCGGCGCCGGCTCGCTGTCGTTGCTGCTCTCGCCCCAGCCGCCGCCGATCGCGTCGGTGCTGATGAGCCTGATCAACGAGATCGCGGCGATGCAGGACGACCTCGCGCTCGTGCTCGACGACTTCCACGTCATCGATGCCGCCGACGCCCACGATGCGGTCGGCTTCCTGCTCGACCACTTGCCGCCGCGGATGCACCTCGTCATCGCCACCCGCGAGGACCCGCGTCTTCCCCTGGCTCGCCTTCGCGCCCGGGGCGAGATGTCCGAGGTGCGCGCCGCTGACCTGCGCTTCACGCTCCCCGAGGCCACCGAGTTCCTCAACCAGATCATGAGCCTCGACCTCTCGCCGGCCGACCTGGACTCGCTGGAGTCGCGGACCGAAGGGTGGATCACCGGGCTCCAGCTCGCCGCCCTCTCGATGCGGGGCCGGACCGATGTCTCCGCGTTCATCCGGTCCTTCGCCGGCGACGACCGGTGGGTGGTGGACTATCTGGTCGAAGAGGTCCTGCGCCGCCAGTCCGAGCGGGTCCGGAGCTTCCTGCTCCAGACCTCCATGCTCGACCAGCTGAGCGGCCCCCTGTGTGACGCCGTCACCGGCCAGGGCGACGGCACCGGATCGTTGGAGTCCCTGGAGCGCGGCAACCTCTTCGTCGTGCCGCTGGACGACAAGCGTCACTGGTATCGCTACCACCACCTCTTCGCGGACGCGCTCAGGTCACGGGCGATGACGGAGCAGCCCGACCAGGTCGCCGGTCGGCACCGGCGGGCGAGCGCGTGGTACGAGGAGCACGGTCAGCGGGCGACCGCGATCAGACACGCCCTCGCCGGGGAGGACTTCGGACGGGCCGCGGACCTCGTCGAGTCGGCGGCGCTCCCGATGCTCGGGAGTCGCCAGGAGGAGACGCTCCACGGTTGGTTGACGGCGCTCCCGGACGAGGTCGTCCGTGCCCGGCCGGTGCTCAGCGCGTACTATGCCTTCTCGTCATTTGGGCGGGAGGGGTTCGACGCCGCCGAGGCCCGCCTGCGCGACGCCGAACGATGGCTGGAGATGCCCGGGGTCGCGCCCGGGGACCGGGAGGCCCAAGAGGCCGGGATGGTGGTCGTCGACGAGGCGGGGTTCCGGTCGCTGGCCGGGACGATCGCCGTCGCCCGGGCCTACCGGGCCGGGGCCGACGGCGACGTGGACGGCGTCGTGGCCTACGCCCGGCGGGCCCTCGAAGTCTTGCCCGTCACCGACGACCTGTGGTGCGGCGCCGCGACGGCGATCCTGGGCATCGCGCACTGGACGAACGGCCAACTGGAGGCGGCGTACCGGAATTTCTCCGAAGGCCGGGATCGTCTGAGGGCGGCCGGATACACCCAGTTCGAGACCGTGAGCATCCACAACCTGGCGGACATCCGGATCGCGCAGGGTCGTCTCCGGGAGGCGGACCACCTCCACGAGCGAGCATTGCGGCTGGCGACGGGGCAGCGCGATCCGTCGTGGGGAACGGCGGACCTGTATGTGGGGTTGAGTGAACTGCGCCGGGAGCGTGATGATCTGGACGCCGCGACGCGGTATTTGCTGAAGAGCAAGGAGTTGGGCGAGCATGCCGGGTTGCTGGACACCCGCCATCGCTGGTACGTCGCGATGGCGGGGATCAAGGCGGCCCGGGGGGACCTGACCGGGGCGCTCGAGCTTCTCGACGAGGCGGAGCGGCAGTACATCCCGAGCATTGATCCCGACGTGCGTCCTATCGCGGCGCTGAGAGCGAGGCTGTGGATCGCGCGGGGCAGGCTCGCCGACGCCCTGGGGTGGGTGCGGGAGCGGGGCCTCGCGACCGATGACGATGTCAGCTTCA
>JACCVE010000103.1 GCA_013698285.1 Chloroflexia bacterium
ACGCTCGGCAACACGTAGGGGATGAAGAGCGACATGCGAAAGAAGAGCGCCCCGCGGGTGATCGGCGCCAGCAGGCTGGCCGCGATCAACCCCATGGCGGTCGGCACCGTCAGGAACATCGCCAGCCACATGAGATTATGGAGGAAGGCATTCTTGAAGGACGCGTCGTCGAAGAAGAGTTGCCGGTAATTGTCCAGCCCGACCCACTCTGCCGCGCCGATCCCGCTCCAGTCGGTCATGGAATAGTAGACGGCTGCCAAGGTCGGGCCGAGGACGACCAGCAAGTTGATCGCGAGTACCGGCAACACGAACAACCAGGGCACGACCTTCCGGCGATAGAACGCGCCGGTCAGCCGGCTGCGCCGTACATTCACGGTCGGCAAACCCTGGATCGCGGTGTCTCGCATCTCGTTCACCTCTCAGTGTCCGGCAGATGTATCCATGCTCACCGTGATCGGTAACCGGTGACCGACCGGGGCCAGTCAGGGACACCGACGATGTCCCCGGTCTCGACGCGACCGGGCGGTGCCGCTGGCGGGCAACGACCACTACAAACCGCGGCGCAACATGTCGCCGCGGCTCGCGGCGATTACCGGATGACCCGGGGTGTGCACCCCGGGTCACCCGGCGCTCGACCATCAGCTGAGGTCCGTCACGGAGCGATCGGGGATCGGCGGCACGATCCCCTCCGCGACTTCCTCATCGAAGGTCGTCTGGATCCCTTGGAGGTACTCCTCGACCGTCATGTCGCCGCCCCAGACCGACTCGATCCCCTCGAACATGAGAGTCCGGGTGCGCGGCGGCCAGAAGGTCCAGGTCGTGTACCCATAGCTCCCCGCGGCCGAGGCCTCATTCTGGGCGACCAGGATCTCGGCGTACTGCGGATCGACGCCTTCCAGCGCACCCTCTTCCAGGGGGACAGAGGCAGGAGAGTCGCCGCACTCGACGACGAGCCGGGCCTGGGTCTCGGAGGAGAACAGGTAGTCGATGAACTCGGCCGCGGCGTCCGGGTTCTCGGCATTCGCGTTGATCGAGACGGTCGACCCGATGCCCAGGTCGTAGATCGCCTCTCCGCTGGTCGAGGGCATCGGGACCCAGCCCCACTCGCTGCCCTCGTCGCCGAAGAAGGTGTTGAGGTCGGCGACGGTCCAGGACCCCTCGATCTTCATGGCCGCCTCGCCGGCGGCGAGGGCGGAGTTCGCATCGGCGAACGTGGTCGTGTAGTAGCGATCAATCCCGCCCATGAACCAGCCATTCTGCTGGGCCTCGTTGAGGGTGGTGATCGCCTCGACGAACTCGGGATCGGTCCACGACTTCTCGCCGATCAGGGCGGCGTAGACATTGTCCGGTCCGGCGATGTGGTTCAGGTACTCCCCGACGAACCACTCATTGGCGTCGCGGAACTCCTGATTGGCATGGGCGAACGGGATGATGTCCGCCGCGGCGATCTCCTCGGCCAACGCCATCATCTCATCGACGGTCGTCGGTGCCGTCCACCCATTCTCCTCGAACAGCGTCTTGTTATAGAACAGGGCCAGCGTCTCGACCTGGTTCGGGATGCTGTAGAGCGTCCCGTCGACCTTCCCGAGGTCCATCGCCCAGGGAGCGAATCGCTCGTTCCAGCCGTACTGGGTGGCGTACTCGTCAAGCGGCAGCAACTGGCCGGCCTCAGTCACGTTCACCGCGAATGCCGGTCCCGGGGTATAGACGACATCGGGCCCCTCGCCACCCGCGAGGGCGGTCTGGGTTGCCTGCCAGCGGTTGGGCTGGAGGCGAGGTTCCACGATGACGGTGTCGCTCTGTTCGTTGAACGGGTCGACCGCGGCCCCGATCCGGCACTCCGCCGTCTCCGACCCGCTGGTGGAGTCGAGCCAGAGGGATATCGTGGCCTTGTCCTGGGCACTGCCAGTCGCGGCGCCCGGAGCGATCGCGACCATCGGCACCAGGAGTGCCATCATCAGGATCATCGTGAGCCGGTGATGAGCTGAGCGTCTCGCTATCATCCCGTTCGCCTCCTCAATGGGTCAACGTCGCCTACTGGGGGATGACCCGGCGAATGCCGCCGGGTGATCGCGGGGCGTGACAGTCCACGTCACGATCGCGATCCTCGGGTGTCCATGTCGACCGATCGCACCTCCCGTCCCACGGTAGCACCAAGCCGCACACCGGCGTGCGTCCACGTCGGCATCCTACCGCAAGAGCGACGAGGGCGCTGGCGTGTCTCCACTCCTCGCTCTCGGCTCATTCGCATGCTGAGGAGACCGGTGGAGAGACCGACCGGTCTCCATCGGTGACTCCCGGACCGCACGTCATGATCCGGGCGAGAAGATCGGCGTTCTCTTCTCGTGACCCCAACGCGATCATGCGAGATCACGACGGACGAGGCTCACCAACTTCCCGTACGGGCTGAGCGGTGACCCGACGACCCGCCACGCGTGGTCTCCAGGTCTCGAGCCAGGGCTGGCGCTTTTCCAGATGATCCCGCGACGACTGATGATCCGATGAACCCATCCGGCCCTCGGCGTTCCATCCCCTCGTTCGCGGACGTGTCAACGTACGGAGGTCAGACCGCGGTGACATCACGGTCGGTGGTCCGGTTCCAGACCAGCATCGCCGTGGCGAGCGGCATCTGAGCGGTGCCCGTGTCCGGGCTCGGCAGGTCCTGGACGTGTTCGCCGAGGGCTGAGAAGAGGTCGCGGACCTCTGGCGTCGAGAGGAAACGATGGAACTGCTCTTGGAAGTCGCCATCACTGACGGTCA
>JACCVE010000115.1 GCA_013698285.1 Chloroflexia bacterium
CCGGGGAGAGGAGAAACCCGATGCCAGTGACGAGGCCACCGACGACCCCGACGACGGGGCCGATGGCGGCGGCGATGCCGAGGGCGCCGAGGGCGCGGACGACATCGCGGCGGTCGAGGGTGCCGGCCTGGTAGCGGCTGGCGAGTTCCTGGACGACGGCGGATTCGGTGGCGGCTCGGGTAGTCACGTGGTGCTTCCTCCGTGGTGGTCATGCGCCGCGGCGCTGATCGAGTCGGGATGGTCGTCGTGTAGGGTCCGGTCGAGACGATGGTGGGCCGGCGATCCTGTCTATTCCGCTTATGCCGCGTGTCTCCTGGTCCGTGGTCCGGACCGTGGTCGCCGCCCGGATCGGGACGGCGATGGGCGAGAAAACTCCGCGCCGGGGCACCGCTCGGCGGTGCGGGGTGGGTCGTCCCGATGGCCGCGCGGGGCACCGAGACGATCGGAGAGGGGAGGAGGTGGCCGGTCCCGTGGCCGGGATGGTCTCGTGTTAGGTGACGATGATGGTGGCCATCATGCCCTGCCGGGCGTGCTGCTTGCAGATGTACCGGATCTCGCCCGGTTCCGTCAGGGTAACGCTGAATGATTCGCCAGGTGCTAACGTCTTTGAAACGAAACTGCCGTCGAGCGACGCGACCGAGTGCCAGTGTGACCCCTCGTTGGTCCAGGTGACGGTGGTGCCGGCGGTGACCGAGACATTGGCTCCGTCGAACCGGTCGTCGCGCAGGGCGACGGTGACCTCGTCGGCGGGCTCGTTGGCCGCGGCGACGGTCTCGACCCGGGGTTCGGCCGTCTCGGTTGGGGCGGCGGGGCCCGAGGGCGCCCCGGGGGGAACGTTCGCCGTGTCGGCGGACCCCAGGCTGTGGCTGCCATGGCTAGTGGTCCCCGGCTCGCCGCTGGTGACCGGTGCCTGGGCGGGGTCGATCGCGCCGAGCGGGCCGGTCGGCACCTCGCCGTCGTAGGCGATCAGGGTCATCATCCCGTTCGCGGCGTGGGATTCGATGTGGCAGTGGAACATCCAGACCCCCGGGTTGTCCCCGGTCAGTTCCAGGTCGTAGCGCTCCCCCGGTCCGATCAGGATCGTGTCCTTGGTCAGTTCCAACCCCTCGGGGACTGGGTTGCCGTCGGTCGCCACGATCTTGAAGGAGTGGCCGTGGGTGTGGATCGGGTGGGGCATGTTGCCCATGTTCATCAGCCGGATCAGGACCCGCTCGCCCTCCGCGATCGGCAGCGGGGCGATGGCGTCGTGGGCCTTGCCGTTCATCAGGAACAGGTCGGCCCCGAGTTCGCCACCGCGCAGGGCGCTGTCGCGGGGGCCGAGGGGCGCCTTGCCGGTCGCCACGTCCGGCGTCATCTCCATGTCCCACTCGCCGAGCATGTAGGTCGCCTCGCGATCGTAGGCGGGACGGGTCGTCTCCTTCGGCTCGACCACCAGGGGGCCGTAGAGGCCGAGCGACACCTGGGTCGCGACGTCGGTGTGACTGTGGTACATCCGGCTGCCGGCCGGGTCGGCGACCCACTCGTAGGTGAAGGTCCGGCCCGGCTCGATCGGGGCCTGGTTCAGCCCGGCCGGGCCGTCCATCGCCGGTGGGACGTCCATGCCGTGCCAGTGGACCGAGGTGCCGACCGGCAGGCGATTCTGGATGGTGATCCGGACGAAGTCGCCTTCGTTGACCCGGATCTCCGGACCGGGGACTTGGCCGTTGTAGGCCCAGGCCTTGACCGTCAGGCCCGGCATGATCTCCCAGTCGATCTCCTCGGCCACCAGGGTGAACTCCCGGACGGCCGGGGCCGGGGTGACCTCGGGCGAGGCGGCCCGGCCCCGCCAGGTGGTGAAGCCGAACCCGCCGCTGGCCAGCGCGGCGAGGACGGTCAGGGCGATGAGGACGAGGCGGGCGGGTCGGGTGGGCTGCCACCGGGGGAATGTTGCGAGCGGGGTGCCGACGGCCTTCACGTTGGGGTCTCCTCATGCGGGATACATGCGATCGGGCGGAGAACGCCTGCCGATGTGACGCGGGGCGCGTGGACACCCGGCGATGGTCCGGCGAGGTGCTCGGGAGGAGCGTTCGCCGGTCGACCGCCGCGTCGTGGTCAGGGCCCGTGTCGATGGTCCTATCATGCCAGGCCCAACCGGGTGCCGCATCGGTATTTCTACGTAATCCCGGTCCGTGATCGGTACGTAGGTGTTGGTCACGGCGTAGGTGACTCGGTGGAGGTGGGTCAATGCGCCGGGGCCGGCCCGGTCTCCCCCGGCGCGGTATCCTGTGCGAACGATGGCGTGGCACGACCCGCGCGGCGGGTCCGGCCGAGCCGGCCGCTGGACTCGGCAACGATATGGAAGGAGTACCCAGGGTGGGGGAGCGACAGGCCAACGGGCGGGACGACCGGCCCATCGTCGAGGGACGGGATCGCCGTCCCGCCTTCGAGCAGTTCACGGCGATTCGCCGGTATCAGCCAACGTTGAGCTTCTCCCCCGATGGGACGGAGATCGCCTACGTCGTCAACACCTCCGGCCAGTTCAATCTCTGGCGCCAGTCCACCCGGGGCGGCTACCCGCACCAGGTGACCACCTTCCACGACCAGTCGGTTCGCCAGGTGTCCTGGTCGCCGGACGGCGCGACGATCGCCTTCGCCGCCGACCGGACGGGCGACGAGTTCCAGCAGCTCTACGTCATCCCGACCCGGGGCGGCCTACCCGAGGCCCTGACGGAGGCGCCAGGGGTGCGGCACCAGATGGCGGGCCAGCCGTGGTCACCGGACGGCCGCCAGATCGCCTATGCCGGCAACGACCGCGAGCCGACCGACCAGGATGTCCTGATTCGCGACGTGGCCGGGGCCGAGGTCGGCCGGCCATTGGCGAACGGGGGGCTCAACTTCCCCGTGTCCTGGTCGCCAGACGGGACGTGGCTCTCGATCGCAGAGTCCCGGTCCAACACCGACGTCGACGTCGGGGTCCTCTCGGTGACGACCGGGGAGTACCGGGTCCTGACCGCCCACGAGAGTGAGGTGATAAATGTGCCCGTCGCCTGGGCCGACGACGGTTCCGGCCTGTGGGTGGTCTCCGACGAGGGACGGGAGTTCAGTGGGCTCGGCTTCCTGCCCCTCGACGGGCCGATGCGGTGGGTCGAGACGCCGGACGGGGACATTGAGCAAGTCGCAGCCTCTGCCGACGGCCGATATCTGGCCTGGGTGGTCAACGACGGCGGTTACTCCCGCCTCCTGGTCCGCGACCTGACAACCGGCGAGCCGCTGCCCCTGCCTGGGATGCCGCGTGGGGTGATCGGGACCATGGAGATGGCCCCGGGTGGCGACCAGATCGGCATGATCTTCACCGAGCCGAACCGGCCGGCCGAGGTCTATGTCCTGCATCTTTCAAGCAACGAGTTGGTCCGCCTCACGGACGGGATGCTGGGCGGCATCGACCCGGCCGACCTGGTCATCCCCGATTTGATCCACTACCCGACCCACGACGGCCGCGACGTGCCCGCCTGGCTCTACCGGCCCGCGGGGGAGGGCCCGTTCCCGGTGGTCCTCTCGATCCACGGCGGGCCGGAGTCGCAGGAGCGGGCCAACTACAGCGGCCTATACCAATACCTCCTCAGCCGGGGGATCGGCGTCCTCGCCCCCAATGTCCGGGGCAGCACCGGCTATGGCAAGACCTACCAGAAGCTGATCCACCACGATTGGGGCGGGGCCGAACTGCTCGACTTCAAGGCGGCGGCGGAGTACCTGCGCGGCCTCGACTGGGTCAACCCGGACCGCCTCGGCGTCTACGGCGGCTCGTTCGGCGGCTTCGCGACGTTGTCCTGCGTCAGTCGCCTGCCCGAGTATTGGGCGGCGGCGGTGGACATCGTCGGCCCGTCCAACCTGGTCACCTTTGCCAAGGCCGTCCCGCCGACATGGCGACGGATGATGGCGAAGTGGGTGGGCGACCCGGAGACCGAGGTCGACTTCCTGATGGGACGCTCCCCGATTACCTACGTCGACCAGATCCGGGCCCCCCTCTTCGTGATCCAGGGCGCCAACGACCCCCGGGTGGTCCAGGGCGAGAGCGACCAGATCGTCGCCCGCCTGCGCGAGCGCGGCGTCGACGTCCGCTACGACGTCTACGAAGACGAGGGCCACGGCTTCACGAAGCGGACCAACGAGCTGAAGGCGATGGGCGACGCGGCGGCCTTCTTCGAGGGGCATTTGCTGGGGACGAAGTCAGAAGTCGGTAGTC
>JACCVE010000122.1 GCA_013698285.1 Chloroflexia bacterium
CACTACCCCGGCACCTGGCGCATCACGGTCGAGCGGTTAGTAGTCGATGACGCCCAAGTCGCCACCCGCGTTTCCCTGACCGACCACGAGCGGGGCCGGACGGAGGTGGCCGTCTCCTTCTTCGCGATTCGGGACGGGCTGATCTATCACCAAGAGGACTGGTGGCCCGAACCCTACGACGCCCCGGCCTGGCGGGCGGCCTGGGTCCAGCCGATGGAGTGACGCGGGGACTCACGAACACCTCGTCTGGTCCCGAGACGACGATATGACCGGCAGATCATGAGGACGCGGAGGAGTCGAACGACCATGAAAAGATCCAGCTTGTCAGAAGCGAGGCGCGACGACGACCTTGGCGAACAGATCGATCGGGCGCTCGCCTTCCTCGACGCCCACGGCCGGCCGGTGGACGCCGCCTGGGCCGCCGTCGCGTGCGGTCGCGTCGCGGACCGGCGAGAGGCTCTCGCCGCCCTGGCGACCTATCAGAACCCGGATGGCGGCTTCGGCCACCGCCTAGAGCCAGACATCACCGCGCCGGAGAGCAACCCGTTCGCCGCTTCCCTGGCCCTCGCGGTGATGCTGGCCACCGGGGCCACCCCGCCGGACCCCGTGGTCGCCCGGCTCGGCGATTGGCTGGTCGCCGACCAGGACGAGGACGGCGGCTGGCGCTTCGCCCCGGCCGTGGCGGACGCCCCGATGGCACCGTGGTTCGCGGGCTGGGCCTTCCCCAGCCTGAACCCCGCCCTGAGCCTGGTCGGCCAGGCCGTCCGGCTCGGCCTCGACCTGCCCGGGACGTTCGCCCGCACCCGTGCCCTGTTCGACCGGTTGGCATCGCTCGACGCCATCCCGATGGCCACGTTCTACGACCTCTTGCCCTATGTCGACCATGTGCCCTGGGTCGAGCATCCGGAACGGGACGCCTACCTCCAAGCCTGTGCCGCCCGGGTGGAAGCCCTGGCGGCGGAAGGCGCCTACGAGGACGCGGTCCACTTCTTCCAGCACGCCGGGCCGCCGAGCGGCCCGATCGTGGGGCTCCTGCCCCCGGCCCTGGTCGCCGCCCAACTGGTCCGCCTCCGCGCCGAGCAGCGGGAGGACGGCGGCTGGCCGACCCCATACGACGAGGCCTGGCGCTCCTGGGTGACCGCCTACGCCGCCGCGACGCTGGTCGCCTTCAACGCGACGGCTGCCCCTGCTGCCATCCCTCAATAGCGCCCGGCCTGCTCAGCCCCGACCAGGGTCTCGGCGACGAGGGTGTCCAGCCGGGCGTCGACCGCGCGGAGGCGGGCGGCGGTTTCCTCCAGCCAGCGCATGTCTTCTTCGAGGCGGAGGCGGTCCCGGTCGAGGGCAGCGCGGGTGGCGGCGGTCTCCGGGCCGCCGGTCGCCGTGCGGCGGGCCAGGTAACGGCGCGGCGCCAGGTAGCGGCTGATTTCCTCGACCTCGATCCCGAGTTCGCGACCGATCACGAGCAGGGCGACCGCGTCGATGATGTCGGAGGTGATCGCACTCGCCTCCAGCCCCTCGGCACGCGCCCTCCTGATCACACCGTCGGCGATCTGCTGCGCGGCCACCGGCTCCAGGCTCTCCTGCTCGATCAGCAGGACGGCCAGGTCACCGCTGGTGGTGTGCCCCTTCCCGGCCCGGTTGGCGAGCAGGGCCCGGTTGAAGACCACGGTCGGGACCAGCGCGGCGAACGTGTCGAGCAGTTCAACCGTGCCTGCCACCGCCGAGGTGGTCGGCCCCACGACCTCGTCGAGGAGGGCGATCGGGCCGAACCCGAGCGCGTGGGCGACGACTCGGGCATCCTCGGCATGCTGCCCAACGGCGCGAGCCATGGTCACGATCTGGCCCAGCGCGGTATCGACCGGGATCGTCCCATCCGGCCCATTCGCGGCGAAACCCGCCGCGTCCGACAGCCCGATCACACCCGGCACCTGGCCCGACCAGCCCAGCCACTCGTTCGCGATCCGGCCGACCGTGACCGTGACCTCCGCCGCCCAGCCACCGGTCCCGACCAGCCAGTCTGTCGCCGCCACGGCATCGACCGTGTTGACGACCAGTCCCTCGAAGCCCAATCGCCCGGCCACGAGTTCCCGGTCAATCCCGACCGCGGTCGACATGCCGACCCCGGCCCCGAGTGGGGAGTGGCCCAGGTCGAGCGCCACCGCCCGGCCGCGAGTCGCGGCCCGGCCGAGCGGGCCGAGGACGCCACCGAGGAGGTGGGCCAGGGTCGTAGGGGGCGCCGGCCGACCAGACAGCGTCGCCGGCATGATTGTTCCTAGGTG
>JACCVE010000190.1 GCA_013698285.1 Chloroflexia bacterium
CCGCGGTCGCCGGTCCTGGAGAATCGTCAACCCGCTGGGAACGTGACGGTGTCGATCACCCAACCCTTCGTCGCGCCGTGACCACGCCGGTGTTCATGCCGACCCAGTTCAGGCCGCCGAAGAAGCGAGCGTGTTCGATCTTGACGCAGCGGTCCATCACCACGTCGAGGCCCGCGGCGCGAGCGCTGGCGGCGGCCTCCTCGTTGACGATGCCGAGCTGCATCCAGAGGACCTTCGCGCCAGCGTCGATCGCCTCGCCGGCGATGCCGGGCAGGGCGTCGGGGCGGCGGAAGACATCGACGATTTCGATCGGGCCGGGCACGTCGGCCAGGCTGGCATAGACGGGGCGGCCCAGGATCGTGCCGCCGGCGTACTTCGGGTTCACCCCGACCACGTCGTAGCCCTCTGCCAGCATGTAGATCGCGGCGAAGTGGCTCGGTCGCATCGGGTCGGCCGATAGCCCGACCATCGCGATCTTCTTGTAGGTCGTCAGGATGCGGAGGCGCTCGTAGGCGCTCGCCGACACCGCCGTCGCTTCGCCCACGCTCATGCCCCCATCCCGTCCGACGCCTTGGCGAACTCGACCTCGTCGACCTCGCCATCTCCGGTCTCGACCCCGCCCGCTGGGACCAGGGCTAGCTCCGGGGCATCGTCGCGGGCGCTGAGGCGCAGGGCGCGGTCGAGGTCCCAGCAGATGTCCTCTGGGTCTTCCAGGCCGACCGATATCCGGACCAGGTCGGGATCGACCCCGGCGGCGACCTGCTGCTCGTCGCTCAGTTGCTGGTGGGTGGTGCTGCCGGGGTGGATGATGAGGGTCTTGGCGTCGCCGATGTTGGCCAGGTGGGAGACGAGGCGCAGGCCATCGACGAAGCGCTTCCCGGCCTCCCGACCTCCCCTGACACCGAAGGTGAAGACGGCGCCAGCGCCGTTCGGCAGGTATCGCGCGGCGAGGTCACGGTAGGGGCTGTCCGGCAGGGTTGGGTAGCGGACCCAGGTCACCCGGGGGTGATCGAGGAGGAAGCGGGCTACCCGCTCGGCATTCCGACAGTGGCGCTCCATCCGGACCGGCAGCGTCTCCAAGCCCTGGAGGAACAGGAAGCTGTTGAACGGGCTGAGGGCCGGGCCGATGTCGCGCAGCGTCTCCACGCGGGCCTTCATCAGGTAGCCGTAGACGCCAAAGGTCTCCATGAAGCTGATGCCGTGGTAGCCGGGGGAGGGGTCGACCAGGCCCGGGAACATCCCGTTGTCCCAAGGGAAGCGGCCCGATTCGACGATCACGCCGCCGATCGCCGTGCCGTGGCCGCCGATGAACTTGGTCGCCGAGTGGACCACGATGTCGGCCCCGTGATCGATCGGCCGGCAGAGGTACGGGGTGGTGAAGGTACTGTCGATCATCAGGGGGACGCCCGCCTCGTGGGCGATGTCGGCCACGGCCCGGATGTCGAGGACGTCGATGCGGGGGTTGCTGATCACCTCGGCGTAGACGACGCGGGTCTTCGGCGTGATCGCGCGGCGAAAGTTCTCCGGGTCGGCCGGATCGACGAAGACGACGTCGATGCCCCAGCGGCGCAGGGTGATGTCGAACTGGGTGAAGGTGCCGCCGTAGAGGGTGCCGGAGGAGACAATCTGGTCGCCGGGGTTGAGCATCGTCATCAGGGCGACGAACTGGGCCGCCTGGCCGGACCCAACCGCGAGGGCACCGACGCCTCCCTCCAGGGCGGCGATCCGCTCCTCGAAGGCGGCGGTGGTCGGGTTCATGATCCGGGTGTAGATGTTGCCGAACCGCTGCAGGGCGAAGAGTTCGGCGGCGTGGTCGCTGTCCTCGAAGACGAAGGAGGTCGTCTGGTAAATCGGCATCGCCCGGGCCCCCGTCACGGGATCGGGCCGCTGCCCGGCATGGACCGCGAGCGTGTCGAACCCGTAGGCGTGGTCCTCATCCCCGGGCACGGACCCGTCCGGTCCACGACCGTTTCGCGCCTGCCCATTCGGAGAAACGGCAGCACCCTCCGGCGGCGCGGGGTGTGACACGTACTCCGGTTGCCCGTCCACGAAGGTCTCCCCCAATCGGTCTCCCGTCTTCTGTCTTCCGACTGCCGACTCTCGTATTCTTGACATTGTTGATCCTATCCGATATGTTCTGCGCAGGACAACCGAATACGCACCACCTCATCCAGAGGGGCAGAGGGAACGGCCCGATGAAGCCCCAGCAACCCGGTCACCGGCAACGGTCCCGCGGGTGCTAATTCCGACAGGATGATCCTGGCAGATGAGGGTTCGGCGCGCTGTCGTGCCACCCGTGCCCGGCTAGCCACCTGATCCCCCTCGTCCGCTCTGGACGGGGGTTTTTTGCGTGACCGGGACGAACGCGACGACGGGCGGAAAGGACGTGGGATGGCCGAGACGGTGACGATCAACCGGGTCAGCAAGCGATTCGCGGCGGGAGGCGGCGCGACAGAGGTCTTGACCGACATCCAGCTCCAGATCGACGCGGGCGAGTTCGTCGCCATCCTGGGCCCGAGCGGCTGCGGCAAGTCGACCCTGCTGCGGATGGTCGGCGGCCTGGAGCGGCCGTCGTCCGGGACGGTCTTGATCGGCGAGGGGGAGGTCTCCGGCGCCGATCCCCGCTGCGCGGTCGTGTTCCAGGAGCCGCGCCTGTTCCCCTGGAAGGCGATCGCGGCGAACGTCGCCCTCGGTGCGCGACGGCAGCGCGGGGTGGTCGATACCGCCGGGCTGCTGGACCGGGTCGGGCTGACGGGTTTCGAGAAGGCCTATCCGCATCAGCTCTCGGGCGGGATGGCTCAGCGAGCCGCCCTGGCCCGGGGCCTGGCTGGACGGCCGGATGTCCTGCTGTTGGACGAGCCGTTCGCGGCCCTCGATGCCCTGACCCGGATGGAGATGCAGGACCTGCTGGTCGAGATCCGGCGGGACAGCCAGCCGACCGTGCTGATGGTGACCCACGACATCGACGAGGCGCTATACCTGGCCGACCGGGTGATCGTGCTCGGTCCGAGGCCGGCCAGCGTGGTGGCCCGGGTCGATGTCCCGCTGTCGCGGCCACGGGACCGCGCCGCGCCGGAACTGATCGGTCCCCGGGAGATCATCCTCGCGGCGGTCGGGATCGCCCACCCAGCCCGCGTCGTCCGCCCGGCGGCCTGACGCGTCGTCGCCCCACCCGATTCGCCCCCGGCCCCGTCGGGCCAGCCGTGAGCCCAACGCGGCGTCGCCGCGATGAGACCGACCCCTTCGCCGAGCCTATCGAGAGGAATCCACCGTGCTGAACCGACCGACCGCCACCCCATCGTTCTCCCCGGCTCACCGGAACCGTCCTGGCAACGCCCCCGCCCGTTGGCTGCTGGCCCTCGTCCTCGGCCTGCTGGTCGCGCCGATCGTGGCGGGGGTCCAGGCCCCGGCCGCCGCCCAGGCGGAGACGATTCGCCTCGACTACGCCTACTACAACCCGAGCAGCCTGGTCCTGCGCCGGTTCGGCTGGCTGGAGGAAGCACTCGGCCCGGGCGGAACCGAGATCGAGTGGACCCTCAGCGCCGGCAGCAACAAGGCCAACGAGTTCCTGCGCTCGGATGCGATCGACTTCGGCTCTACAGCCGGGGCGGCCGCCCTGCTGGCCCGCGCCAATGGCGCCGAGATCAATACCGTCTACGTCTTCTCCAAGCCGGAATGGACCGCGCTGGTCGTCCCGGGCGACTCCGAGATCACCGATGTCGCCCAGCTCGCCGGCAAGAAGGTAGCGGTCACCAAGGGCACCGACCCCTACTTCTTCCTGCTCCAGGCCCTCGCCGGGGCCGGGCTCGGGCCGAACGATGTCGAGGTGATCAACCTACAGCACGCCGACGGCAAGACCGCCCTGGAGCGGGGCGACGTCGATGCCTGGTCCGGCCTGGACCCCTTCATGGCCCAGACCGAACTGGAGCAGGGCTCCCGCCTGCTCTACCGCAACATCGCCTTCAACAGCTTCGGCTTCCTCAACGCCCGGACGGAGTTCATCGAGGAGTTCCCGGCCGAGACGCAGATCGTCCTGACCGCCTACGAGCGGGCCCGGCAGTGGATCCTGGACAACCCCGAGGAAGCGGCCCAGATCCTTGCCGAGGAGAGCCAGCTCTCGATCGAGGTGGCCCGCAAGGAGCTGGTCGAGCGGACCGTCCTGACCCACGACCCCGTCCCGGGCGCGGAGCACGACGCCGTCCTGCGGGCCATCATCCCGATCATGGAAACGGGCGATCAGCTCTCCCCCGACGCGAACGCAACAGAAGCCCTCGACACCCTCTTCGCCCCCCAATTCATCCGGGCCATTGTCCCCGCCACCACCCCGGCGGCCTCCCCGCCCGCCTGACCGACGACTCCAGACCCTTCCGTCTTCCGTCTTCCGTCTTCCGACTGCGAGGCCCCGGATGTCGACCGACCCCCGAACCCTGGTCCGATCCTGGGCCACTCCCCGCCGGGACGGTGCCCGGCGGGGGCGCAACGCGCCGAACTGGCTCTTGTCCCTGATCGTGCCGGTCGCCCTGCTGGTACTGTGGCAGGTGGTGACGGAGCGGGGGGTCTATAGCCGGAGCCAGTTGCCCGCCCCCCTCGACGTGGTCGCGGCCGGTCGGCAACTTGCCGAGAACGACACCCTCGGCCTGCACCTCTCGGCCAGCGTCGGCCGGGTCGCCTGGGGGTTCGCCTATGGCGCTCTGGTCGCCATCCCGTTGGCGCTGCTGGTCGGTCTCTCCCGCCTGGCCAGCACCATGCTCTCGCCGACGATCCAGGCCCTGCGGGCGATCCCGTCCCTCGCCTGGGTGCCCCTGCTGATCCTCTGGCTGGGGATCGACGAGGCGCCGAAGATCACCCTGGTCGCCATCGGGGTCTTCTTCCCGGTCTACACCAATCTAGTCGGCGGGATCGGCCAGATCGACCGCAAGCTGATCGAGGCCGGCCACGCCTACGGCCTGCGCGGCTTCGCCCTCGCCCGGGAGGTGTTGCTGCCCGCCTCGCTGCCGTCGCTGCTGACCGGCCTGCGCCTCGGCCTGGCCCAGGGATGGCTGTTCCTGGTCGCGGCAGAACTGATCGCGGCCTCACGGGGCCTCGGCTTCCTGCTGGTCGACGGCCAGAACACGGGCCGGGCCGACATCATCGTCCTCAGCATCGTGTTGCTGGCCCTGCTCGGCCAGGCCACCGACTGGCTCGTCCAGCGCGCCTCCCGCCGCTGGCTCCGCTGGGCGGATGTGTACGGGAGCCGGTAGACGGAAGACGGAAGACGAGAATTCTGGGGGCCGGGGCAGTGCTTGGCGCGTGAGTGCCGGGTACGCCGGTGGACTGATTGGACGTGCCCTCCACACAATCGTTGACGAGTATCCCGGGACACATCATGGTCCCGGCCAGGGGACCATCTCAACATGACTGACACCATCACGACCACCTCCGCGATCGACACCCCGATCACGCCGACGCTGCGCGAGCGGCAGGCGCCGCTCAAAGCTCGCTACGAGGCCGACCCGGCCACGGCCCGCTTCACCACCGTGGTGCGCAGCACGACCG
>JACCVE010000422.1 GCA_013698285.1 Chloroflexia bacterium
CGGCCGGGACCCCGCTCGCCGGGATGCCGGTCGCCGGATCGTCGGACGCCAGAGAAGGGGCCGCCCCATGACCCATCTGATCATCCAGACGCACCGCATCCGTGCCCGCCCGCCGCGGGGTCCGAAGGACGCGATCCGCTCGGCGGCCTGGCCCCAGGGAGTCGCCGAGCCGCCCATGGCTCGACCGGGCCAGCCCGACGGGGATCCGTCCACCCTGTCCGAACGCCGTACACCTTCCCGCGTGCCGCCGACCAGATCTGACGGCCTATAAGGTTATCCTGCCCTCCCGTGAGAGTTGCCGCCGTCGTCCTCAGAGACTGATCTGCCCCTCGACGACACCTCCCGCGAGACGATGCCCTGGCCCCTGACCCCTCATCAACGAGTCCGAGGAGGACCGACCCGATGACCGAGACCGAGACCACCAAGACGCTGGGCTTCGAGACCCTCTCCCTGCACGGCGGCCAGGACGCCGACCCGACCACGGGATCGCGGGCCGTGCCGATCTACCAGACCACCTCGTATGTCTTCAACGATGCCGACCACGCCGGCCGTCTCTTCGCGCTGGAAGAGTTTGGCAACATCTACACCCGGATCATGAACCCGACCACCGATGTCTTAGAAAAGCGGGTCGCCCTGCTCGAAGGGGGCGTCGCGGCGCTCGCCTTTGCCTCCGGTCAGGCGGCCGAGACGGCGGCGATCCTCAATATCGCCAGGGCCGGGGACGAGATCGTCTCGACTACCGGCCTCTACGGCGGCACGTACAACCTGTTCGCCTACACCATGCCCAAGATGGGGATCACGGTCCGCTTCGTCGAGCCGACGGTCGAAGCGGTCTCCGCCGCGATCACCGACAAGACTCGGGCGGTCTACTCCGAGTCGGTCGGTAACCCAAACCTGGTCACCCTCGACATCGAGCCGATCGCCGCGGCGGCACATTCCAGGGGCGTCCCCCTGATCGTCGACAACACCTTGCCCAGCCCCTACCTGGTCCAGCCGCTGGCCCACGGGGCCGACATCGTGGTCCACTCCCTGACCAAGTTCATCGGTGGCCACGGCACCTCGATCGGCGGCATGATCGTCGACGGTGGCAGCTTCGACTGGGCCGCGTCGGGCCGGTTCCCGGACCTGACCGAGCCGGACCCGAGCTACCACGGCCTGCGGTACACCGAAGCCTTCGGCAACCTGGCCTACATCCTTAAGGCCCGGGTCCAAGTCCTGCGCGACACCGGGGCGGCGTTGAGCCCGTTCAATGCCTTCCTCCTGCTCCAGGGCGCCGAGACGTTGCCCCTGAGGATGGAGCGCCACAGCCAGAACGCGATGCAGGTGGCGCGGTTCCTCTCCGAGCACCCCAAGGTGGACTGGGTCAACTACCCGGGCCTGCCCGGCCACCCGTCCTACGAGACGGCCACCAAGTACCACCGCCGGGGCCTCTACGGGGCGATCCTCGGCTTCGGCATCAAGGGTGGCATGGAGGCAGGCCGGACCTTCATCGGCAACGTGGAGATCTTCTCGCACCTGGCCAACGTCGGCGACGCCAAGTCGCTGGTGATCCACCCGGCCTCGACGACCCACTCCCAACTGGACGAGAACGCCCAGCAGGCCACGGGCGCCAGCCCGGACTACGTCCGCCTCTCGGTCGGCCTGGAGACGGCCGGCGACCTGATCGCGGATCTGGAACAGGCGCTGGCCAAGTCCTAGCCCAACGAGCCTCTATCGAAGCGGGGGACCAATCACGTACAACCCCGGGAGCCTGTCTTCCGGGGTCGTACGTGGCAATCCAGCCTCGCGAAGGCGGGTCAACGTCCTGAGTAGAGCGCCGTAGATCGTGTGCCGACGGGACTCATGGCTGCCCCGCAGCACATATCCGAATACGTGAACCGCCGGACTGGGGCCTTGGTCCTTTCAACGAGGGCCGCGTCACGCAGTAGGCCGATGCTTGGCCCGGACGCGACCGCCCGGGTTCGGAGGACGACGGAGGGGCACTATCGGCAAAACGTCAGGCCCGAGATGATCGACGGGAGGGGGAGGATCGGGGACACCTGCCGGCGCATCCCGGCACACCCGTACTGGAGTCTATTCGAAGCGCAACGCCTCGGCGGGAGGGATACGGCCAGCCTGCGCCGCCGGGACCCACGTCATCAGGAGGGCGGCGCCGGTCGTGACGGCGAGGACGGCGCCGATGAATGTCCACGGCACGGTGAAATCGACACCGTCAGGGCCGACCCCCTCGCTACGGAACACGTTGTAGGCCGTGACGACGCCGAGGATGGTGCCGACGACGACGCCGAGAATGACGACGAACGCCGCTTCGATCAGCAAGGAGAGCGAGACGAGCGAGCGTTGGAAGCCGAGGGCGCGAAGCATGCCAATCTGCTGGCGTCTCTCCACCACCGCTCGGAACGCGATGACGCCGACCGCCGCCACTCCCACCACGAGACCTAATGCGAAGAAGCTGCCCATGATCATCAAGGTGCCCGTGTACCAGCGCTGGTCCTCGATTTGAGCGTCACGGATCGACGCGGCCTGGACGCCATTCGTCAGGAGGGCCGATTCGACCTCACGCGCGATGTGACGGGCGTTGCCAGCATCTTCGAGGTTCAGATAATAGGAGACTGCGGCTGGCTTCGGATAGATGTCATCGACGGTCCTCTGGGACGTGTAGAGACCCCAGAAGTTGATCCGGCCATCGATGATGGCGATGATCTTGACGGGGCGCGGTATGCCCGTGACCGGGTCCTCCAGTTCGATCCAGATCGGGTCGAAGACGGTATCTCCAGAATCGATGGTGGTCAGCGCGAACCCTTCTTCCCCACCGCCGTAGTCCTCATCCTGGATCGAGAACGAATCGCTGACGACGACATCCGGCTCGGTGAGTAGGGCCTGGATCACCGCCGCGTCACTCTGGTAGCCGACGGCCCGCTGCTGGAAGGTCAGCGTGCTGCCGTGGATGAAGGCGTCATCCAGGCCGTAGACCACCTGATTCTTCCAAGGATCGGTGTTGGCCATCCGGACGTGGGATGCGACCGGATTCGGGGTCGTCATCGTCCCCGTTGCCCTGACGCCACGCATGTCTGCGCCACGGTCCCGCAAGGCGGTTTCGACGTTTCCGATCGGGTTGGAGGTGCTGGCGTCGACTCGGACGTGCCAGCCGGCGCTCGCCTCGTCGCCGACCGAGAGCGCGGCGAAGTTCGTCATCATGGTCGTCATCATCACCAGCGCGAAGACGATGAGGCTGAACATCGCCATCGTTAGACCGGTCCGCCCCGGCGCGATGCGTGGGTAGGCGATCGCGGTCCGGACCCCCGGCAGCCACCCTCGAAACACGCTGCCGGTCCGCGAGACGCCCGCGAGGAGGACATCCAGATTGTTGACGACCAGAACCGCTGCCGCGACCACCAGCGAGATCCCAGCGCCGAAGAACATCTCGAAGCCACTCTCGTACTCGCCGAAGAGGCGCCGTGAGACCGCTTCCGGCATCAGCCAGACGAAGAGGATCCACAGGCCGACAGCCGTGTAGACACCTCGACCCGCGAACCCCGCAAAACGCAGCACGAGCGCGAGACCAAATGACACGACGCTCATGCCCACGAAGAAAGGGAATGCCTGTCCGATGCTGGCGCCTATCGAGATCAACGCGCCACCGGCGAGCAGGAGCAGCGCCCCCCAGGCCAGCGTCCGCTTCTTGCGCCCGCGGACCGTGACGTCGGGAATGTCGCGGATCGCGGCGACGACGTTCAGGCGACTGACGACCCAGGAAGCGACGAGCATGGTCAAGAACGTCAAAACAACCCCGAGGCAGTAAGCGATGATCAGGCTCTGCGGTCGGACGCGCTGTTCGAACGCGACCTCGTCACCGGATACTGACTCAAATATCCGGAGGATGCCGGTCGAGAGGACGACGCCGAGGATCGCGCCCACCAGGCTTGCCAGCAATGCGTAGCCAGCTCCCTCGGCCATGAACTGTTCGATGAGGTGGCGGCGCTGCGCACCGAGTGCCCGCGCCATGCCCATCTCCGGCCGGCGCTCCGCGGCGAGCATGGTGAAGATCAAGATCACGAGCAGCACGCCGGCCGCAACCGAGAAGAGGCTCAATACGAGGAAGACGCCCGTCATCCCCTGCGCCATCCTCTCGGCCTCCGCGAGACCATCCCGCTTGATCGGCGCGACGCCGACCGACTGGCCCGCTAACGCGGTCTCCAGCGTCGCGACCACGGCATCGGTGGCTTCCACGCCATCGGTGACGCCACCGCGATTCGAAACCGCGATCAAGCTGAGTCGGCCCGGCTGACGGGTCAGGGCCTGGAGCCGGTCGAGCGGCATGACAATCCCCGGGAGCGCCGCTGTCTCCAGATAGCCGGGGTAGCGGGCGCCGCTGACCATGGACTCCACCGCGACTGCAGCGACGGTGAGGGAGGTAGGAGCGTTGTCGTAGTAGACCGTGAGCACGTCACCGGTAACCGCGCCGAGGGCATCGGCCGTCCGCTGGTTGACCACGACCTGATCGACCGCGATCCCCGCCAGGTCAATGACGTTCCCGTCGTTGTCCCGGAGTCCACCGAAAGCGGTAACGCGGGTCCCATCGACGCCGGAGAGCATCACCTTCGCCTCGCTGAGATTGCGGGTGACGTTGAGCACCGGTACGACCACGTCGAGCACAGGAAGGATGCCATCCACATTCTGGCTGCCCGCGACGGCCGAATCGACCAGGGTCAGGAGGTCGTCGTCGACCGTGGCGGTGAGCGCGTCGCCCGCTTGGGCCGTCCCGTCCTGGCCGTGGACGATCACCTCGTCAAAGTGGCCGAAGAGGTGATAGACGTGCAGCGTCGCGGAGTGCTGGATGGTATCTCCGCTGTTCAGCGCCGCCGAGATCAACAGGGTCGAGAGCATTAGGCCAAGGATGATCGACGCGCTTTGAGCGGGCCGCCTGGGGATGTTGCGCATCCCCATCCTGACGATCACCGGCCGGCGCCATGCCACCCAGCCAAGGGACACCAGGCAGATGACCAGCAGGACGACCAAGACGAGCATGATGCCCGTCATCGGGATGCCGAAGATCTCGTCCATCTCAGGCCCCCATCGCCATGGGGTGTGCCGATCGTCGAGCATCCGCTGCCTTGCCTGTGGCCGGTCGATCGTCTCCCACGATCGAGCCGTCCTGCATCCTCACGATCCGGTCACACAGGGCCCCAACGCCCGGGTCGTGGGTGACCACCACCAGCGTCAAGCCCACCTGGATGTTCAGCGCCCGTAATAGGCCCAGGATCTCCGCCGCCGTCGTCGAGTCCAACGCTCCCGTTGGCTCATCGGCCCAGACGATCGCCGGCTCGTTGACCAGCGCTCGGGCGATCGTCACCCGCTGCCGCTGGCCCCCGCTCAACTGCGCCGGCCGATGTCCCGCCCAACGTGCGAGCCCGACTTGCTCCAGGGCGCTGAGTGCCCGCGCCCGTGCCACCTTCGGCCGCACACCGGCAACGAGCAGGGGCAATTCGACGTTCTCGACCGCGCTGAGGACGGGCAACAGGTTGTAGACCTGGAACATGAAGCCCATCCGCTGGGCCCGCATGGCCGTCCGCTGCCGGTCGGAGAGCCCCGCCAGGTCTCGTCCTTCGAGGCACACCTGACCCCCGTCGATCGTGTCGAGGCCCGAGAGGCAGTTGAGCAGGGTTGTCTTGCCGCAGCCCGATGGACCCATCACCGCGACCATCTCGCCCTGCCCGACCGCGAAGTCCACCCTACGTAACGCTGGAACGGTGGTCGTTCCGGTGTCGTACGTCTTGATCACGTCGCGCGCGGCGATCATCAGCCCGCGGTCGTGACCATCGGTCTGAGGGACCGGCACGTTTCGATAGCCATTCAGTCGTAGCATCGAGGTTTCCTTCGGGGAAGATCGAGTGAGGGTTCTCAAAAGGCCGATCCGCGCTGGGATCGCCACCGGAACGCGTCCGCAAGGTACGGGACGACGAGCACGGCACACGATAGGGGCGTCGTTCTTCTCGGGTCCCCTGGTGAGGTCTGGCCCGGATGGTCGCGTCCTCGGGCGAGAGGGGGAGGTGCGGGGCTGAGCCTCGACGCTTCAGCCCCGTACTTCCGTCAGCTGGACTGCGCCTGCTCGTAGCGGGCGTTGACCGTCTGCCAGTTGACGGTGTTCCACCAGGCGGTGAGGTAGTCCTTTCGCTTGTTCTGGTACTTGAGGTAGTAGGCGTGCTCCCAGACGTCGATGCCGAGGATCGGCGCGGGACCGTCTTCCATCACCGGGTTGTCCTGGTTCGGAGTGTTGGTGATCGCCAGCTTGCCGTCTGGGCCGAGGGTGACCCACGCCCAGCCGGAGCCGAAGCGCCCCAGGCCAGCGGCGGTCACCGCGTCCTGGAAGGCGGTGAAATCCCCGAAGCTGGCGGCGACCGCCTCGGCGATCGGTCCGGTCGGCTCACCGCCGCCGCCAGGGCCCATCAGCTCCCAGAACAGGGTGTGGTTGACGTGACCACCGGCGTTATTGCGGATCGCGGTACGTTGGGCTTCGGGGACCTGATCCAGGTTCCGGATCAGCTCGTCGGCGCTCATCGCCTGGAGGTCAGGCAATTCGGCCACGGCCTTGTTGAGGTTGTCGACGTAGGCTTGGTGGTGCTTGTCGTGGTGGATCTGCATCGTCTGGGTGTCGATGTGGGGTTCGAGCGCCGCGTAGTCATACGGCAGCGGCGGCAAGGTGAACGGTCCGGTCGGCGCGCCCGTCGTCGGCGTGGCCTGAGCGGTGGTCCCCTTGACCGTGCCGCCGAGTCGTGACGTCGTCACGAGAGCGGCGCCGGCCCCCGCGGCGGCGAGGCCACCGACGACTCCCCGCCGAGAGAATGATCGCGTCATGATCCCATCCATCGTTCGGAACTCCTGATACTAACGGGCGATGAGCCGACCGTTCCGGCTCATCGCTTCGCGTCCGGCCGGTTGTCCATTTCCACCTACGGGCAGGTGCCCTTACCGACGCTGACCGGGTTGTTCGGGTTGGCGAAGGCCACCTTGCCTGGCTGGCCCAGGTGAACGTTCTCGTTGAACTGGTGGTAGCTCGCTTCGCCGAAACCCTGCTCGGTCTGGCCGCTCGCGATGTCGGCGACGCAGGTGCCGGGGGTGTCGAGATAGTGTTCGTGCGAGGCGGAGGCCGGTGCCGCGATCGCGAATCCCAGGGCGACCGCGCTGCCGACGATGAGCGTCTTCCACGTCTTCATGCGCCTAACTCCTGTCATGCTCGTAACTTCATGTGCTCGGAATGGCCCGTGGCGGAGTGTTGATCGATCGGTTCGCGGCGGGTCGGGCCAGTCCCCGCCACCCTGTACGTGATCCGCTCGAAGCGGCCGATCAACAGCATGGGGTGTGTTTCTGGTCACCTCCATCTCATCGCTACCTGCCGGGTATCGTCTGACCTCGGGAGCCCGCGAGCCATCCGGCCGGCGCTGCATGGGCGACGACCGGACGGACGTTCCGTCTCGCCGAGTGGTCTGGAACGAGATTAGCGAGCCAGCGTCCGCCGATCGTTACGGTGATCGCTACGATAGACAGGAGTTGCGGCGTCTCCGCAGCGCGAGCACAATGCATCGTTGAACGTTCGAGGGAGGAGATCGTGTCTGGTCCCGCGCTGCTCCTGCTCGGGTCGCCGCGCATCGAGCGCCATGGCGCACCGGTCGAGGTCGATACCCGAAAGGCCTTGGCACTCGCCGCCTACCTGGCGATGACGCGGCAACGCGTCAGCCGGGATACGCTGGCGGCGCTGCTTTGGCCAGACTCCGACGATTCCCGCGCCGCGCTGCGGCGTACCCTGTCGGTGCTCAATAAGGCCCTCGGCGAAGGGGGACTCGACATCGACCGCGAACACGTTGGCCTCGATCGGCGGGGTGATGTCTGGGTCGACGTCGATCACTTTCGCCGTCTGCTCTCGGAATGTGGCGAGCACGGTCATCCGGCCGGCGACACGTGCCTCGCCTGCCTCGACCCTCTCGACGCGGCCGTGGCGCTCTACCGAGCCGATTTTCTGGTTGGTTTCAGCCTGCGAGACAGCCCCGAGTTCGATGACTGGCAGTTCTTCCAGGCCGAGGGCCTGCGCCAGGAGCTGGCCGGTGCCCTGGAGCGGCTAACCCGAGTCCTCGCCGCGCGGGGGCAGTTCGAGGCGGCAATCGGTCACGCCCGGCGTTGGCTGGCCCTGGACACCCTCCATGAGCCCGCCCATGGGGCCCTTATGGAACTGTATGCCTGGTCCGGGAAGCAGGCGGCGGCGCTGCGCCAGTACCAGACATGCGTCCGCGTCTTGGCGAGGGAGCTGGACGTCCCGCCCCTGGCGACCACGACCCAGCTCTATCAGGTCATCAAGGAGAACCGAACGCCTCGGCCCGAGGCGCTGTCATCGCCGGTCCAGGCCCCGCACGGTGCTGGGG
The DNA here is from genome assembly GCA_013698285.1 of Chloroflexia bacterium. GTDB lineage: Bacteria > Chloroflexota > Chloroflexia > Thermomicrobiales > UBA6265 > JACCVE01. Next base: position 8,415 of record JACCVE010000422.1, read on the forward strand.
TACCCGTCCCGTCGCCCAGTGGTTCGCCGCGCCCAAGCCCTCATCACTCACTGGTGGGCCGCGCGGCAGAGTGGGAGGGACTCCTCGCGGCGTATGCCAAGGCCAGCTCCGGTCTTCGGATCGTGGTCTTGGAAGGGGAAGCGGGGATCGGCAAGACGCGCCTGGCGGAGGACTTCCTGGTCCACGTCGCGGCCACCGGTGCGCGCACCCTGGCGACGCGGTCCTATGAGGGAGAGACGGACCTGGCCTATGGCGCGGTCGCCGAGCTCCTGCGTGCGGCGATCTGGCGATTGGACCACGACGGCGCCGTCTCCACCGTCCCGCCCCAGGCGATGCGCGAGGCCTCACGCCTGCTGCCTGATGATGTCATCTCGGCCCATGACCCGCCCTCGCCGCTCGACTCGCCCGGTGCCCAGACGCGGTTCTACGAAGGCGTCTGTCATGTGCTCTTGGCGGCTCTCGGGGATGGGGTCCCATCCGTTCTCTTCCTCGACGATGCGCACTGGGCCGATGGTGCTTCGCTCGACCTCCTGGCATACCTCGCTCGGCGCGTCCATGACCGGCCGCTCTTTCTCCTCCTGGCCCGGCGCGACGAGGCGTCGCTGGCCGACCACCGGCTGGCACGCCTCCTGGCGGACGCTCACCGCGCCGGCACGCTCACCACGATCCGCCCCGCCCGCCTCGGCCGGGGGCATGTCGAGGAGTTGATGGCATCGCTGGAGGCCTCGACCACCACGATGCCCAGGGCGGATAACGTCCGGTATCCCCTGCCTGACGATCTCGGTCGGCGTCTGTACGAGGAGACGGAAGGGGTGCCGCTTCTCCTCCGCGAGTACGTCGAGGCCATCGTCACCGGGACGCTCGTCGGCACCGACGCGGGTTGGGACCTGCCCGGTGGCGTCCAATCCATGTTGCGGTCCCGCGTCGCCGGTTTGGGGGAGCCGGTCCGGCATACGCTCGCCGTCGCGGCGACCATCGGGCGGTCATTCGATTTCGACACGGTGCGGTCCGCCAGCGGCCGAGACGAGGAGACCACCGTCGCCGCATTAGAAGAACTCATCGCCCGGGGTGTGGTGCGGGAACTCGACGGGCGGGGCGACGCTGGCTCACCGACCTATGATTTCAGTCACGAGAAGCTGCGGGTGCTCGTCTGCCGAGAAACGAGCCAGGCCCGACGGCGACTGCTTCACCGGTGTGTCGCGGAGGCGCTGGTTGACCAGGCGTGGCCGCGGGGTGAATCTGGCCCGTTCGCCGCCCAGATCGCCCACCACTTCCGCGAGGCTGGGCAGGAGCGAGCCGCGGCGGATTCCTATGTTCGAGCGGGCGAGTATGCTCGTGCCCTGTTCGCCAATGTCGAAGCGCTGGCCCACTTCCGATCGGCCCTGGACCTTGGACACTCGGACCGGCGCATGCTGCTCGAGGCGATCGGGGACGTACAGACGTTGCTCGGGGCATATGGTGAGGCGTTGTCGAGCTATGAGGCGACGACGCGAGAGGCTGCCCCGGGTGAACTCGCCGGGGTGGA
>JACCVE010000212.1 GCA_013698285.1 Chloroflexia bacterium
CACCCGACGTGGGATCGCAGTGGGTGATTGCCCCACGGGTGAGCCCCGGGGCGGCCAGTCCCATCATCTGGCCACGGTGCCAGGATGCCACCGGACCTCGCTTGTCCGGGGCCGGCGGGACCGGCCCGCGGTCCCTACGACATGGAAGGTGACCGGCGCAGACCGCACCACGATTGATCACGGGCACCAGGGCAATCACCTGGCGCCCGCGACCAGACAGGTCGGCCGCTAGCCGCCGGCCGGGGCGACGAGGACCGCGCCGACCTCGCCCCGCACCCGGTCGTTGAAGGCGGGCAGGTCGTCCTTCACAAGGGCGTCGAAGCGGGCGATCTCGGCATCGATCCGGGCGGTCAGGTCGGTGAAGACCTCCTGGGCCGCGTCGGTCGGGCGGTAGTCGCCAAGGGCGACGGCCGGGGGTAGGCCGGCCAACTTGTCGAAGAGGCGGGTGCCGGCGTTGAGGTTGTCGGCCCAGCCCGGGCGGAAGTCGGGGACCTGGAGGGTCTTCTCGATTTCCAGGACCTGGTCCCGCAGGGCGGTCGCGGCCTCGGCGATGCCGCCGGCGCCGTCCTCGCCCTCGGCGGGCTTGGTCCGCGTCGCCCAGCCGTCGAGCTGGGCCCGCAGGTCGCGCATCCGGTTGATCGAGCGGGCGGTCCGGTCGAGTTGGACATGGATGCGGCGGAGCAGGTCGCCCTGCGCGGCCAGGTCCGCGGCCGAGGCGGTGCGGTTGGAGGGGGGAACGATCCGGACGGTCTCGGTCCGCTCGTGTTCCCCGGCGGTGAGGGTCAACGTGTATTCGCCCGGGGCGACGATCGGCCCGTCGATCGCTTTCTCGGAGGCGGGATCGGTCCCGGCGATCTTGGTGACCGGTGTCCAGCGCATGTCCCAGACGAAGCGGTTCCAACCCGCCTTGGCCGGCAGGCGGCGTTCCTTGGCCTGGACCGGGTCGTCGGCCAGGCGGCTGGTAAAGGTCCTCACTTCCGCCCCGGTGGCGTCGGTGATCCGGAGGCGGATCGGCTCGGCCGGGTCCTCGGCCAGCCGGTAGGTGACGATCACGCCGCCCGGCGGGTTCTCGCCCGCGTCGAGGTAGGTACGGACGACCTCGCCCTCGGCGGTGGTGACCGGTAGGTAGCCTCCTCCCCGGCTGCTGAGGTAGTTGGTGCTGGCGGCGACGTCGGTGGTCCAGCCGATGCCGGGCAGGAAGCGCTTGGTCTCCCGGGGGGCGACCAGAGCCACCTCGCCGTCCGGCAGGCCGGCCGCGACGGCTCGCAGTGGGGAGAGGTCGTCGAGGATCCAGATCGAGCGGCCGTGGGTGCCGGCGATCAGGTCGGTGCCGCGGACGATCAGGTCGTGGACCGGGCAGACCGGCAGGTTGGCCTGGAACGGCTCCCAGTTGGCGCCGTCGTCGAACGAGACGTAGAGGCCGGTCTCGGTGCCGCAGTAGAGCAGGCCCGGCCGCTCGGGGTCGGCCCGGATGACGCGGGTGAAGTCGTCCGCGCGGATGCCGCGGTCGATCCGGGACCAGGTCGCGCCGTAGTCCCGCGTCACATAGAGGTAGGGCGCGTAGTCGTCCAGCTTGTAGCGGGTGCCGGCGACGTAGACGGTGGCCGGGTCGGTCGGGGAGGGCTCGATGCCGACGACCATCGTCCAGTCCGGGAAGTCGGGCGGGGTGACATTGGCCCAATTCGCGCCGCCGTCGCGGCTGAGGTGGACTAGGCCGTCGTCGGACCCGGCCCAGAAGACGCCGGCCTCGTGGGGCGACTCGATGAGGGAGAAGACGGTGGCGTAGGTCTCGGCGCCAATGGCGTCCTTGTTGACCGGCCCGCCGGTGGGCTTGAGGGTCTCGGGGTCGGCCCGGGTCAGGTCGGGGCTGATGGGGGTCCAGCTCTGGCCCTCGTCGGTGCTCTTGAGGACGCGGTCGCCGCCGACGTAGAGGGTGTTCGGGTCGTGGGGGGAGACGACGATCGGGTAGGTCCAGGCGAAGCGCTGGCGGTACTCGCCCGCGCCGACGCCGCTCATCATCTCCGGCCAGGTGGTGATCAGGCGGATCTGGTCCGTCTTCCAGTCGTAGCGTTGCAGGGCGTTGCCGCCACCCGGCGAGGAGCCAATGGCGCCGACGTAGACGGTATCGTCGTCGTCCGGCTTGACGACGATGTAGCCGCTCTCGCCGGAGCCGGTGATCTGGCAGTCGGCCCAGCGGATCGCGGCGTGGGTAACGCGGCTGGGGGTGGCGATGCTGGTGTTGTCCTGCTGGGTGCCGTAGACCCAGTAGGGTTCCCGGCGGTCGGTGGCGATGTGGTAGAGCTGGGCGGTCGGCTGGTTATAGATCGTGGAAAAGGTGATGCCGCCGTTATAGGAGACGTTGGCGCCGCCGTCATTGCCCTGGATCATCCGGTCCGGGTTGGCCGGGTCGATCCACATGTCGTGGTTGTCACCGTGGGGGGTGCCGATCTCGATGAAGGTCTTGCCGCCGTCGCTGCTCTTCCAGAGGTCGAGGTTGTTGACCCAGACGGTCTCGGGATCACCCGGGTCGGCGGTGACGTGGATGTAGTACCAGGCCCGGGAGACCAGGTTCTGGTCGTCGCTGACCTTGGTCCAGGTGTCGCCGTGGTCGTCGGAGCGGTAGAGGCCGCCCTCGGTGGTGTGCTCGATCAAGCACCAGACGCGGCCGGAGCGGGCCGGGGAGGCCGAGACGCCCATCTTGCCGAGGGTGCCGGCGGGGAGACCCGGGTGGCCGGAGATGTCGTGCCAGGTCTCGCCGCCGTCGAGGCTGCGCCAGAG
>JACCVE010000213.1 GCA_013698285.1 Chloroflexia bacterium
CGGCAGCAGATCGGGATGCTGCGGGCGCTCGGCTACCAGCGCTCGATGGTCGGCCTGAGCATGATCATCGAGACGCTCTTCGTGGTCGTCATCGGGGTCGTCACCGGCTTGGTCCTCGGCCTGACCCTGGCCTACCAGCTCTTCACCAGCGACGAGTTCGGCGGCCCGGACGCCGACTTCGTGATCCCGTGGACGATCGTGCTGGCGATCCTGGTGATCACGGTGGTAGCGGCGGTCGCGATGACGTGGGTTCCCTCGCGCCAGGCCTCCCGGCTCGCCCCGGCCGAGGCGCTGCGCTACGAGTAGCGCCGGCCGGACCAACGACACGTCGGATGGTCAACCGGCCGGGGACGCATCCCCGGCCGGCGCCATCTCCCGATAGATCGCGTCGCACTTGGCCGCCATGATGAAATCGTTGCGGTGGAGGCCGCCGATGACGTGGGTCCACCAGGTGATCGTTACCTGGCCCCAGCGCAGGAGGATCGTCGGGTGGTGATCCTCGGCCTCGGCCAGGGTGCCGACCTGGCCGGTGAACGCGAGGGCGCTGGCGAAGTCGGGGAACCGGTAGGTCCGGCGGAGGCGGTCGGAGCCGTCCCGGTCGATCCGTTCCCAGCCGGGCACGGCCGCCAGGAGTCCCGGCAGTTCGGCGGTTGGGACGCGGGGCGCCCCGGGGCGGCACGCCTCGCAGCGTTCGGTGGCGAGCCGGCGGTCCATCGGTCCACCTCGTTCCTGATCGGTCGTCCGGGACACCAGGGCAATCTCTCCGTTCGACTCCGCCGGCGAGGGGCGACGCCGGTCGCCCGCGACACGATCCGTCACCATTGGCGGAAGGAGACGGGGCCGAGACTCTCGCCATCGGACAGGTCGAATCGCTCGGACGTGAAGTTGACGGCGGTGGTCAGCCCGCCCCGGCGCGAGATCCGGACACCACGTGGCAGGTTGATCGTCTCGATGCCCACCAGGGCGCAGGTGTCCCGCAGGACCGAGGTGACCAGCGTCGGGCTCCAGGCGCCGATGGTGGCGACGTTGCCTCGACGGACCACCGCCGGTTCCGTCGCCATCGGCCCGTCGTCGTAGGTCACGACCACCTCCGCGCTCGAGTCGCCGTGGTAGGGGGAGTAGCACTCGGCCCAGACGGTCACCTCGTGACCACCGGCGTGCTGGACCAAGCCGTGCCGCAGGCCGTCGACATTCATCAGGGTCCAACCGACCAGGGCGCCGAGGGGGCCTGGGGCGCCGCCCTCGTGGACTCGACCGGTCGGGGTCCGGAAGGCGGTGCGGGGACCGAAGATGACGTGGGACCGTCGAGCGACCTCGGTCAGGTGGGCGGCCCGAGCCGAACTCATCAGATGCAGGGCCGGCGCGACCACGAGCCGGTACGCCGTCAGGTCGCGGTCCGGGTGGATGATGTCGACGTCGAGACCGAGGCTCCTGAGGGCGACATAATACTGGAGCACTTGGCCCCAGTAGCTCGCCCCGGCGCTATGGGGCTGGGAGTCGTAGGCCCACAGGCTCTCGTAGTCGTGGAGGAGAGCGACCGGCGTCCGGACGGGGTCGTTGGCCCGGCCCGGCAGCTCCAACGACCCGATCTCGGCCAGTCCCCAGTCGTCCGTCTCGTCGTGCCGGAGCAGGCCAGAGTGCATCAGCTCCTGGGCCATGGTGGCCGCCCGCCAGCGGAAGTAGCTGACGGTGCTCGCGCCGTGGGCGTAGGCCTGGGCCGTCCAGACCGCGATCGCGCCCGGGGCGGGTAACGGATTGGACGCCGCCCAGTTGACCTGGCCGCACTGCTGCTCCATCACCCAGAAGGCGCGGCCCGACCCGTCCTCGTCGTGGAGGAGGCCCCGGTAGAGGTCGTGATTGAAGCCGATCAGGTCCGGTTCGCCCGTCCGCGCGAAGTGGAGCTTCACGTCGACGGGCTCGTCCGAGCGATCGAGCATCCCGGTCGGGTAGTTGTCCCAGGAGACGAAGTCGAGTCCCTCGGCGACGCGGTAGTGGTCGAAATCGGAGAAGAAGATCATGAAGTTGTGGGTCACCCAGCGGCCGGGGGACAACTCCCGCAGGATGGCGACCTGCTCGGCCTGGAACTCGGCGACCATGTCGCTGGCGTAGCGGGCGAAGTCGAGGACGTGGGAAGGGTTCGGCTCGGTGACGGTCAGGTTCGGCGGCAGGATCTGGTCCCAATCGCCGTACTCCTGGCTCCAGAAGACCGCACCCCAGGCCTCGTTCAGGTCGTCGAGCGTGCCATAGCGGGCAGCGAGCCACTCCCGGAAGGCGACCTGGCTGGCGGGACCATAGGAGCGGGTGGTGTCGTGGCAGCCGAACTCGTTATCGGTCTGCCAGCCCACGACGGCCGGGTGCTGGCCATAGCGGCCCGCGATCTCCCGGGTGATCCGGCGGCTGTGCTCGCGGTAGATCGGGCTGGCGTGGTCGTAGTGCTTGCGGGAGCCGAACTGCCGGACGCGACCCTCGGCATCGACCGGCAGGATCTCGGGATGGGCCCGGACCAGCCAGGCCGGGGGCGTTGCGGTCGGGGTACAGAGGACGACCCGCAGCCCCTCGGCGTGCAGGGTGTCGATCGCCTCGTCGAGCCATCCCCACTCGTAGTAGCCCGGCTCGGGCTCCATCCGGCTCCAGGCGAACTCGGCGATCCGGACGTAGGCGAGGCCAGCCTCCCGCATCCGCCGGGCGTACCCCGCCCACCGGTCGCGAGGCCAGTGCTCGGGGTAATAGCAGACCCCGAGCGTGAACGTCTCCTGGGCCGGGTCAAGGATGGAGAGGTGGCCGATGCTCACGGTGGGCTGGACTCCTTGTTGAACCTGGTGAGAGGGACATCTGGCGAGACGGATCGGGACGATGACGGTCAAGATGTCAGGGGAGGATTGCGACGTGGGAGTTGATGTCCTCGCCCAGCAGGATGGCCGGTCCACGAATCTCGGGATCGCCATGAGAGGGTCTCGTGATCGGACTCAGCGCTGACATCGGTCGTAGCC
>JACCVE010000217.1 GCA_013698285.1 Chloroflexia bacterium
GTCCAGGGGTGGGCGGCGCGGCGGGCCGGGGTCGGGCGTCGGTGCTCACGGCGGATGCTCCCTGTGCGGGCGGTCGGCCCGGGTCGTTCGACTCGCCACCGGGGCGCCCCGTCGCGTCATCGCGACCGGGCCCATTCTACCCGCTCGGTGCACCCTGCCACGGCTGGCTCGCCGCCGTCGGCCCGAGCGGACCAGCCGCCATCGGCCGAAAGGTCACCGGTTTCATCGGCATCGCCGGGCCCGACCTCGGCCCAAACGGAGACATCTCCACTCTCCGCCTCGCCCGTTCCCACATCGTCATCCTCGGGATTGTCCTTCACGCCGTCCCCGAGATAGACATAGGACCGGTCGAACGACCAATCGTGGATCGTCTCGATCTCGACATCCAGGCGGGGCCGGAGGGGATCGATCCGCTTGGTCAGGTGGAGGTCGACCACGCCCCGGTCATCGACGGCCAGGGCCCGGCCGAGGGCATCCAGGGCGATCTTGAGTCCGCCGTCGAGGTCGCGGCGCATGGGGGTCTCGAAGTAGAACGTCAGGTAGACGCCGAGCAGGGCGCCGCGCAACCCATCTTCGACATCGTGGGGCAGGGTGCCATCGCGCCGGGCCCGCTCGACCACCCGCTCGACCTCGCGGTGGAACCGGCGGGCCGGGGCGCTGAGCACCCGTCGCTTGCCGACCGTGGCGTACTGGTGGTTGACGCTCGGCGGCATCGGCAACGTCAGCGACAACGTCATCGGGGGCAGCGCCAGCTGTGATCGGGCCAAGGCCACCTCCGTGCAGCATGTGTCCGTACATGCGGGTCGTACGAACAGTCTAGCCGTGAACGGACATGGTGACAATGGTCCGAAGGGCGCATACGGACGCGGGTCGCCGGCGTCGTCAGGTTCGCGACAGGCATCACCGCCAGCGTTCCCCGGCGGCAACGGGGCCACGGTCAATCGATGGGGTATCCTGGCAACGCGAGGCGAGCGACGCTGGTGCGGTTTCACCTGCCGGCGACATCGAGACCATCTTGTCGAACGGGGAGAGAAGACCATGGGAGCGGTGCTGGGGCGAATGTTCGATCATCACCTGTGGGCCAACCTGCGCCTGATCGACGCCTGTGCCGGCTTGGACGACCGGGTGCTCGACGCCACGCTGCCGGGCATGGTCGGATCAATCCGGGAGATGTGGGTGCATATCGTGATCAATGACCAGCACTACCTCTCGTCGCTGACCCAATCGCCACCGTCGCACTCGTTCGCGAGAGCGGCGGGGTTCCCTGGCTTCGACGCGATCCGCGAGGCTCTGACGACGAGTGGCGAGGCGCTCGGGGCGATCGTCGTCCAGTTGACGGCGGACGAGCCGGTCACCGGGATCTTCGAGGGAGACCCGTTCTCGATCCCGAGTTCGGTCTTCCTGACCCAGGCGATCCACCACGCGACGGAACACCGGGCCGATATCAAGGCCGTCCTGACGAGTCAGGGCATCGAGCCACCGGTCATCGACATGTGGACGTTCACCGGTCTATGAGTCGCCCGATTCCGCCCACCCTGCCGGGTCCAGACCAGACGTTCCCGGCGACGAGCCCCGCCCGGCGCCCGGGTCACGCCCCCCGACGGGATCGCGCCGGCGTGGAAGCGTCTGCCCCATGATCACCCCTTCACCGCCCGTCACCACCTTCGAATCACCGGACGATGCGACCGGGTCCAGGATGGTCCCCACGCGACCGCGGCATCTGGGTGTGGACGCGTCGCCCCCGCCCGTCGCGCCCGTGCGCCTCGCCGTCCTCCTATCGGGGACCGGCCGCTCCCTCGCCAACCTGCTGGCGGTGATCGGGCGGGGTGATCTCGATGCCCAGATCGTGGCGGTGGTGAGCTCGGTGGCGGGTGCCGGGGGGCTCACCGTCGCTCGGGAGGCCGGCATCCCGGCCCTGACGGTGTCGCGCCGGGCGTTTCCAGATGGCGCGGCCTACAGCGAGGCCATCTACCGGGCGGTCGCGCCGGCCCGGCCATCGCTGCTGGTGCTGGCCGGGTTCCTCCGCAAGCTGGTCGTGCCGGACGCCCTGGCGGGGCGAATCCTCAACATCCACCCCGCCCTGCTGCCGGAGGCTAGCCACGCGGCCGGACGCGGCTTCTACGGGGAGCGGGTCCACGCCGCGGTCCTGGCCCGCGGGGCGACGGAGTCCGGGGCGACGGTCCACGTCGTCGACAACGGGTACGACACCGGCCCGGTGGTCTTGCGGGCCCGCGTCCGGGTCGAGCCGGGCGACACCGCCGCGACCCTCGGACAACGCGTCTTCGCGGCCGAGTGTGCCCTCTACCCCGAGGCCATCCGCCGCCACGTCGCGACCTTATCCGGCACCGACGCCGGGGGCGACCCCTGGTCCGCCTGGTCGTGAGGCGTCACCGTGGTGCGGGCACGACAGCCACTATTGCCCCGTCGCCGCCCATCACGCGCCCTCGGACACCGCGACGGGCAGGTAGCGGAACACTTCGGCGCCGGTGGCGATCGTGGCCAGTTCGGCCGGGGCGGCCAGGTAATAGCCCCGCGTGCCTCCGTCGAGGAACCGCAGCGCTTCGGTCACGGACCGGTCGGGCTTCTGATCGGGCGAGAGGCCGAGGGCGAAGCGGGCGAACGGCAGGCAGGGCGTGGCGGCCATGACGAGTGGTAGCCAGAGCCACCGCCCGTCCGTGGCGAGAATGACGACCCCACCTCCGAGGTCGGTCAGTGAGAGGGGGTGGTCCGCCTCGACGACGATGTTCTCCCCGGCGATGCCATCGACCAGGTGCGGTCCGAACCGGTCCCGCATCGAGTCGTAGTGGCTGGTGAACCCGATCGAGATGGCGTTGGTGCCCCGGCATTTCGTGTCCGGATGGGCCGGGTGGTGGACATCGGCAAGGGTCGCCTCGCCATCCCGGCCGACGACTCCT
>JACCVE010000231.1 GCA_013698285.1 Chloroflexia bacterium
CCGACCAACAAATGGACCTTCGAGCAGCCCCACGAATATATCCCGTTGCTCGTCCTGGCCCTCGTCCCGGCCGGGCGCGTCTGGGGCCTAGACGGCCGGCTCCTCCGCCGATGGCCCGCGCTGCGCCGGTGGCCATTCTGAGGAGCAACCGCTCCGGTGGGTGACGCCCGCGATGCCCAGCGCACCGGTGACCCATTGCGAACGTGTTGCGAGCTGTGCAGGCATGGGTGTGCCGGGGCCTGTTCGCCCCAACGACGGGTCCTCGCGAATCGGATTGGCATCACCGGGAGGTGATCCTGGCTGCATGATGCCTCCCCTTCTTGCCAGCGTCTCCTATCCCTCTTCCACCGCCCCGTCCAGGGTCATGCCCACCCGCTCGATGGTGCTGCCGTCCTCGCCCTCGGCAATCCGCAGGATGTCGTCGAAGATCGAGGACTGCCGGATGTCGTCGACGTGGCTGATGATGAAGAGTTGACGGTAGGCCTCCGAGGTGCCCGCCAGGGCGCCCAGGGTGTCGAGGACGTGGCTCCGCCGGTCGCGGTCCAGGGCGCCGAAGACCTCGTCGAGGACCAGGAACGAGGGGGGCGTCGCGGCCTGGGCACCGACCAGGCGGGAGAGGGCGAGGCGGGCGCAGAGGGCGATGACGTCGTGCTCGCCGCCCGAGAAGGCCGCTATGGGGAAGGCCTCGTCCGGGCCGTCGTAGACCTTGATGCCGTAGTTCTGGTCGAAGGTGACGTGGTCGTAGCGGCCCCCGGTCACCGTGGCGAGCAGGTCGCCGGTCTGCTCGGCGAAGTGCGGCGTCACCCTCCCCGCGACGTACTGCTCGAAGAGACCGAAGGTGGAGTGAAGTTCTTGCAGGAGACCATGTTCGCGGCGAGCCTCGTCGGCCCGGCGGACCAGCCCTTCGAGCCGTTCCTGGGCCTTCCGGAGGTCCTCCCGGTCGCGCCGGACGTGGTCGAGGCGAGCGGTCGCGGCGTTGTGGGCCTCGCGGGCCGCCCGTTCGTCCTGGTCGGCCCCCTCCTGGCCGGCCACGGCCCGTTCGAGCGAGGTGGGGTCGAACCCGAGCGCGGCTCGCTCGGCGACCAGGGTCGCCAGGGCGGCCTCGTGCTCTGCCGCCTCCCCCATGGCGACCGCCCGGGCCGCCTCGATCAACGGGCGCTGGGCCAACTGCTGGTCGAATTCATCGATCCGGATGACCGCCTCCCTCGCTCCGGACAGGGCTTCACGCGCCGCCGCGTGGGTCCCCTCGTCGTAGGTCACCGGGCCGAGCGCGGCCCGGTCGTGCCGGGCCTGGTCCCCCTCGGCCAAGTGGCGGCCAGCTTCCACCTCCAGCAGTCCCAACGCATCGGCATGCCGGTCGATCACCTCCAGCGCCGCGGCGTGGGCCGTTTCCCGCTCGATCTCCCCGGCGGTCGGCGGCGCCTGGCGGCCAGACCCCGCGAGGCGGAGGGCGAAGCGTTCCTCGCTGGTGGCCGCGGCCCCGGTGGCATCCCCGGTCACCTCCGTACCTCGCTCGATACGCGCCCGGGCATCGCGGAGATGGTCCAACCGGGCCGATTCGGCGGCGATCGCCTGATCCAGGCGTTGTTGGTCGCGCTCGGCGGCGGAGCGGCGGGCGACGGCGGCCGCCTCCCGGCTCCCCACCCCGGCGATGTTCTCCGCGAAGGCCGCGACCATCGTCTCGATCTCGTGGGCGGCGAAGGGGCGGCGACAGGTCGGGCAGAGGTTGTCCTCTCCCTCGAACTCGGTCTGCCGCAGACGGACGACGATCGCGTCCAGCTTGGCCCGCTCCTTGGCCAGGCCCTGGGCTACCGAAGCTGCATCGGCCCGGGCGGCGATCGCCCGCTCCCGCGCCTCGCGGTGCTGGACCAGGGCCGCCTCCGGGTCACCCCCGGCCAGGACGTCGCGCTCGGTCGCCCGCAGCGTCTCCAGGCGCCGCTGGCAATCACCCAGCTTCTTTGCCGCCGCGGCGCGCTCGGTCGAGAGGTCGAGCAGGGCTTGACCGGTCTCGACCCGCGCCCTGGCTTCCCAGGGGTCGAGCCCGGCGGCGACCTCCCGAAGGCGGCGGATGGCCCCGGCCGGATCGGTGGCGTCGTCAATGCCCCAGGCCCAACCGGGGACGGCGGGGGCGGTGGAGGCCACGACACGCTGCCGGACCGTCTCGGCCACCCGGCCCAAACCGGTCCTGGCCCGGGCCATCGCCTCGTCCAGGGTTCGCTGCTCCCGAAAGCGGCTGGCCTCCGCGTCCTGCCGGGCCAGCTCCACCTCGCGGCTAGGCAGGTCCGAGGCGATGGGCAGCAGCTCCTGGCGTTTCCGGGTCACATCGTCGAGGTTGGCCAGTTGAAGACTCGCGGCCCCGACCCGGTCCCGGGCCGCTCGCGATTCGGCCTCGGCCCTCGTCAGCGACCGGAGGATACCGGCGTCTTGGCGCTCCCGCTGGCGGAGGGCCTCGGTGATGGCCGCCCGGCTGGCCCGCTCCGCCCCGGTCCGCTCGACCGCCGCCGTCGCCCCGACCACGGCGAGGTCCGCATCGGCGAGAGATTTGTCCAATACGGCCCATTCGGCGCCCAGGTCGCGTTCCCCGGTCTCGGTCTCGACCTGGTTGGCCAGGGCCCGGGCCGTCTGGTTGGCGGCCGCCCGCTGGTCGCCGATGGTCGCCTGGGCGAGGGCGATCGTCTCGTAGCCGAGCAGGCGGCCGACTTCCCGCCGCCGTTCGGTCTCGCCCATCGTCCCGAAGTAGGTCAGTTCCTTCTGGCGGGTGAAGAAGGTGGCGACGAAGGCGGCGTGGCTGAGGCCGACGAGGTGGGTGGCGACGAAGGCGGTGACGTCTCGCGTGCCCTGGCTGAGGCGGTTCTCGGGGTCGTCCTCGCGGTAGACGGCCGCCTTGATCGACTGGCTGCCGCCGACGGAGCGCTCGACGACGTGGCGGACGCCGGTGCGGGGATCTTCGAGGACCACCTGGACCCGGGGCCGGCCGGCCGTACCCCGGGGCACGATGTCCTCGACCTTGAGGCGATTGGGTTTGTAGAGGCACCACTCGATCGCATCGAAGAGGGTGGTCTTGCCGGCCCCGTTTGGCCCCATCACGGCGATGATCCCGCTGGAGGGGAACTCGATCTCCTGCTCGCCCCGGAATTGCTTGAAGTTCTCGATGGTCAACTTGGCCAGGATCATGTGCCGGCCGCCTCGGCCGGCTCGGTGTCCCGGGCCGCCGCGATCGCCTCGTCCAGGACCCGGCCGCCGCGCTCCCGCACGGCCGCGACGAACGATGCCTCCCGGGTGGGCTCGACCCGCTCGGCGACGAACTCGTCGAACATCGCCCGCAGCGATGGCAACTCGGCCTCGCCGGAGCGGTCGTCGAGCGGGTAGAAGATCTCCTCCCTCGGGGGCCGGATCTCCAGCGACCAGGCGATCGCCAGCGATTCCCGCTTGATGATCGCCTCGACCTCGCGCCGGACTGGGCGGGGGGTGTCGTTGAGCTGGATGCGGAGCATCGCCTCGGGGTCGCCGTGGGCGGTGGTGGCGTGGAGGACCAGGTCGGCGATCTCGCGGGCCGGGCGCTCGCCGCCGGAGATGGCGGGGAGGCGGACCATTGGCCTGGCCGGCAGGGGGATGTGGTCCAACTCGGGCGGGGCGCCGTCCCCGGCCAGGGTGACGACCAGGTAGCCCGGGGTGGCGTCGTGGTCGCCCCAGCCGGTCCGCTCGGTCGAGCCGCTGTAGGCGGCGATGGCGCTGGCGAAGCCGTGGATGTGGAAGTGGCCCAGGGCGATGTACTCGAACGCGGCGTCGAGCAGGAGGGAACTCAACTCCTCCTCGCCCGGCTCCTGCTGGTGCTTCGCCACGCCGGGCACGAAGCCGTGGGTGACGAGCACGTTCCGGTAATCCGGGTGGGGGTCGGCGATCGGCGGGTTGGGGTTGGTCAGGGCGCCGTGGGGGACGGCGGTGACCATGGTGCCCAGGTCGGGGAAGGCGAACTCGGCCATCTCGTAGCCGGTGGCAAAGTGGATGCCCGGCAGGGCCAGTTCCAGCAGCGAGAAGGCGGAGCCGCTGATCCGTAGCCGGGGAGTATCGTGGTTGCCGGCAATCACGACGGCCGGCAACTTCGCCTCCTGGAGGCGCCGGGTCTGGACCACGAACCAGCGCAGCGAACTCCACGACGGGCGGGTGTGGTGGAAGACGTCGCCGCCGTGGATGACGAGGTCGACATCCTGTTTCAGGATGCTGTCGATCGCCGCCTCGTAGGCCCGCTCGATGTCGAGCGCCCGCTGGTTGCGGCCGGTCGCCGGGTCGATCCGGCTCGCCGCCCGGTAGCCGAGGTGGGTGTCGGAGACGTGGGCGATGCGGAGGGGACGGCTCATGCCCGCGCCCTCCCGGTCGCCGGGGACAGCACCATCACCGGCGGCGCTCCTGGCGCTTCCTCAGGAGGCCCTGGGCCATGGTCCAGGGGTTCATCCCCGCCTGGCCAGCCCGCTCCCGGGCGGCCTGGTCGACCTTGTCCCCGATCTCCTCGACCTCGGTCGGGTCTAACCCCTCGCAGGCGGCGCGGACCTCGGCGCCCGACGGGGCCTTCACGCCCATCTTGCGCTGGAGGACCTTGAGCAGGACATCGCCGACGTGGCCGCCGGTCCCGTTGGGTCCGTCGCCGTTGAAGATGGTCTGGCCGTGCATGCCGTTCAGGGTCGGGGGGAAGGGGAACGAGCCGAACAGGGGGGTCCGGAAGTGGGCGTGGCGGACCAGCAGGCGCCCCTTGCGGAGGCCGAGCAGCTCGGCCTTGGTCGTCTCGGTCAGGGAGCGGTAGGCACTGTTGACGATCTCCTCGTCGCCGACCCGGCCGTAGAAGGCGGTGCCGCAGTTGCCGAGGATCTCGTCGTCCACCTTGGAGCGGAACTGCTGGGCGCCGAACAGGACCACATTGAGGTGGCGGCCCCGGGCGGCGATGTCGACCAGGGTGTCGCGCAAGCCGCCCTGGCCGCCGCCGGGGGCGTACTTGTTCAACTCATCGACGAAGACGACCAGCTTGCCGACCCCCAGCTTCTGCTGTTCGGCCAGCTTCCAGATCTCTTGGATGATGGTCGTCACGATGAGCTCTTGGGCGACGCTGTTGCAGCCGGCGATATCGACCACCCGGAGCTCTTGGTCCGCGAACTTCTCCTCGGGCTTTGGGAGCGACCCGTACTCGACCGCCTTGGTCGAGAGCAGGCCGCCGAGCTTGCCGGGCAGCCCCTTGAACCGGTTCCGGGCCTTGTTGATCGTGAACTTGTGGTGGCCGTGCCAGTTGTCCGGCGAGCGGCCGGAGCCGTCCTCCTCCTGAAAGTGGGCGTCGATCTGCGCGAACAACGCCGTGAGTTCATCCATCGAGACGATGTTGCGCTCCCGCAACTCGTAGATGAACCCCATCAGCTTGTCGTCGAGGTCGCCGTGGTCGAAGACCTTGTGCGGCATGTAGAGGAGGGGTTCCAGCGGCCAGAGGATCGGGAAGACGACGTCCTCGGTCTCGCCCGCCGCGGTCCGCTTGGTGTTCAGGTTGCCCCGGGCGGCCCGGGCATCCAGGCGGACGACATCTTGGTGGGACGGTTCCGGTGCCGCACCGGGCTTGAACGGGGCAAAGACCCGGAACGCGGAGAAGGGCCGGGCCTCGAGGCCGAGGGCCTGGTAGGCGGCTCTCGTCAACTCGTCTAGACCGCGCGCCCCGGTGGCGGCATACCGGTCCTCCATGCCGGGTGCGGGGTCGGCCGGCTTGTCGAGCCAGAGGAGGTCGGGGCCCTTGACGTTGAACATCAGGGCGGCGACCGTCTTCCGCTCGTCACGCGATTTCTGGAAGATGGCGCTGGTCAGGAAGAGGGCGTGACTGGTCTTGGTCGCCAGGCCGGATTGGCCGGTCCAGTTGGCGTGCCCCGCCTCGGGGCCGAGCAGGTAGTCGCCGTCGAGCCAGATCGGGGAGCGTTGGAAGACGAGG
Source organism: Chloroflexia bacterium (assembly GCA_013698285.1). GTDB lineage: Bacteria > Chloroflexota > Chloroflexia > Thermomicrobiales > UBA6265 > JACCVE01. The sequence goes on from JACCVE010000231.1 coordinate 5,957, forward strand.
TTGCCGTCGTCGCCGGTGCGGACCGTGCCGTCCGGGTGCCGTTCGTAGTTGCCGTTGGTGTGCATCAGGGCCGGGACCGGCATGCCGGTGTAGTCGTCGCGGCCGAGGGCCCGCTCGATCGCCTCGGGGGTGGCGAAGTAGACCGGCCCGGCGACGGCGGGGCGGTGGGAGTCGACGTCGGCGCGGAGGTGCTCGGTGGCCAGGACGTTGACGGTGAAGACCAGGATCTCGGGCCGCAGGGTCGGCTGGTCCTCGCCGAGGGCCTCCTCGATGTGGCGGTCGAAGTAGTCGTCGAGGAAGGTCCGGAGGTCGGAGTAGCGGCGGGGTTCGTCGACGACGCCGATCACCGCCGCCTCCTCCGAGAAGGCGACGACGATGTGGCCGACATCGAGGGTCAGGGCCGAGTCGGCGGCCCAAAAGGCGAAGTGGTGGGCGCCGGCCGGTTCCTTCTCGCTACCGACCACCCGGCCGATGACGCCGGTGGTCCCGTCGATCAGGGCGGCGAAGTGGTCGACCAGTCGGGGCGTGGGCTCGATAGGGCCATCGCCCCAGTCGTCGGGGGCGGGGCGCCCGTTGGCCCCGATCGGCTCGTCATCGTCGCCGAAGGGGGCCCCGTCGAGGGGCGTGTGGGTCGGGCGAGTCGTGGTCACCATCGCGGCGGTCCCTCCGGTCGGTAGGTGGGCATGGGGGCGGTGGGTCGAAGAGAGGGCGTCACTGGCCGCCCGGCCAGCCGACCAGGCTGGAGGCGATGTGCCGCTTCAAGATCAGTTCGAGGTAGTGGATCGGGTAGAGCAGGGTGTCCCAGCGGGCGTCGGCGGTGGCGCGGGGGGCCCGCTCGGCCATCACCCAGGCCGAGAGGCGGTCGATCTCGGCGGTCCCGGTCACCCCGGACGGGGCCTCGACCCGGACCAGGGCGTGGCGGGCGTCCTGCCCCTGGTGATCGCGGAGGCGCAGGTACCACAGGGTCGGACGGTGGCGGTCGGTGGCCGTCGGGGCGGCGAGGTCATCCTCGGGGACGGAGCGGCGGTTGTCCCTCGGGCGGTAGGCGGAGGTCCGGTGGCCGGGCGCCAATTCGAAGACATCGACCGCCTCCTGGCCGACCAGGTGCTGGCTGGTGACATCTTTGACCAGGCCGATGGCGTTTGGCACGTCGAGCCGGAGGCGGCCATCGACCACCAGCCACTCGCCGTCCGGGGCGCCGGAGGCCCGCTCGCCCCACTCGTCGAGCAGGCCGGATTCGACCTCCTCCCGGACGCCCCGGGCCGCGACGTAGGCGGCCTCGATCATCTTGCCGTACTGGTTGGCGACGGCCGCGTAGGCGTCGTCGTCGTCCAGGTAGGCCAGGGGGTCGATGACCTCCATGCCCCGTTCGTCCAGGGCGTCGAGCAGGTTCCGCAGATCGCGGTTCCCGGTCCGGCGGGGGATCAGCCAGACGTGGCGCAGGCGCAGGGTGCCCGGCATCACCGACGGCTCGCCCCGCTCGTCCCGCCGCAGGACCGCGGCGGCGGCGACGGTGGCCACGACGGGGACCAGGCCAATCCGCCAGACCAGGAGGGTCTTCTGGCTGCCGTCGAGGAAGGCCCGCAGGCGGGAGGGCGCGACCCCCCCGGAGGGGACGCGGTGGCAGCAGATGGCCAGGTGCCCCTCCAGTCGCTCGATCGGGGCGTCGAGCAGAGAGAGGGCGGCGTCGCCGTTGGGGCGCCGGATCGTGCCCGCCCCGGCAAAGGCCATCTCCAGGCCGCCCGCGCCGCGCATGCTGGCGAACGGGACCTCGGAGGCCCGCAGGTCCCGCTCGATCGCCAGCACCGCCTCGCTCAGGGACCGCGACGACCTCCCCGGCCGGGCGGCCCGGGGCCGGGGGGGACCCGCCGGGATGGGGCCGGACTGGCCGCCCGGCGACACGTTGGAAACCACCGGGGGGCACCTCTCCGGGATCGACAGCAGACCGGCCGACCAGCCAATGACGAGGAACGGTCGGGACAGAACGGGCGTGCGGGGGTGGGGGGAGTATAGCGCGTCGGGAGGACGGGTGGCGCGAATGGGGTGGCGACCTGGTAGGGGCGTCGCTCGCCGCGGCCTTCAATGGTACGTACGTTTCATTCCTAGCAAATCGTTAGGTGGAAGGGCGCAGCACGCGGCGCCCCTACAGGAGGGGTAGGTACTATGGCACCGATGCGTAGGCGAAGTGTCAGCCGGCCGGGCCGGGTCCGAGGTCGTCCGAATCGAGCCAGAGGGTGACGGGGCCGTCGTTGACCGATTCGACCCGCATGCCGGCACCGAACCGGCCGGTGGCGACGGAGAGGCCATGGTCGGCGATGGCTGCGACGAAGCGATCGACCAGGGGGGCGGCCAGGTCCGGTGGCGCGGCCCCGGCGAAACTGGGGCGGCGGCCCCGACGGAGGTCGCCGTAGAGGGTGAATTGGGAGACGACCAGGACGCCGACCGGCGGCTGGCCCGGGTCGGCCCCGCCCGGGTCGGTCGATCCGGCACCGCCCGCGCCGTGGAGATCGAGGGCGGAGCGGTTCATCTTGCCGTCGTGGTCTTCGAAGATGCGCAGGTTGACGACCTTCTCGGCCAGGGCCTCGACCCGGGCCGCGTCGTCGCCGTGGCCGATGCCGACCAGGAGGAGCAACCCGGGCCCGATCTCCCCGACGACCTCGTCCCCGACGGTGACGCTGGCCCGGCTGACCCGCTGGATCAGGACGCGCACGGTGATCCACCGGTGGGTCGCGCGGCCGGGACGCCGGGATTTTGAATCGAAGGCGGGACGTCCCGATACACGATCGTCACGGCCAGGGCGGCGATGCCCTCGCCCCGGCCGACGAAGCCCATCCCTTCGTTGGTGGTGGCCTTGATCCCGATCGCGTCACCGTCGAGGCCGAGGGCTCGACCGATCGCGGCTCGCATCGCGGGGACGTGGGGGTTCACCTTCGGCGCCTCGGCGATCACCGTCGCGTCGATGTTGCCGATCGTCCAACCGGCGGCCCGGACCAGGCCGGCGGCCGTGGCGAGGAGAACCAGGCTGTCGGCCCCGGCGAAGGTGGGGTCGCCGGGGGGGAAGTGCTGGCCGATGTCGCCGCGGCCGGCCGCCCCGAGCAGGGCGTCGGCCATGGCGTGGAGCAGGACGTCGGCGTCGGAGTGGCCGGCCAGGCCGCGGTCGTGGTCGATCCGGACCCCGCCGAGGACCAGGTCCCGCCCCGCGGCGAAGGCGTGGACGTCGTAGCCGATGCCGGTGCGGATCGCCGGGATGGTCATGGGGTGGTCTCCCCCGCGCCGGTCGCCGTCGCGTCGGGCGCGGTGAAGACGTGGGCCAGGAGCGCGGCGGCAAGGACGAGGTCGTCTGGGCGGGTGATCTTGAGGTTGGTGGCCGCGCCGGGGACGACCGTCACCGGCCAGCCAAGGGTCTCGAAGAGGCCCGCCTCGTCGGTGTGGTCACGGGCGAACTCGGGGCCGGTCATCGCGCGCAGGAGGAGGTCACGGCGGAAGGCCTGGGGCGTCTGGGCGGCCCAGAGGCCGTCGCGGGAGACCGTCTCGACGATCGCCAGGCCGGGATCGACCCGCTTCAGGGTGTCATGGACGGGGACGGCGGCGATGGCAGCGCCGTCGCGGCGGGCGGCGGCGGCGCAGGCTTCCACGAGGTCCGGCGTGACGAGGGGCCGGGCCCCGTCGTGGATCACGACCACGTCGTGGTCCCCGGGGGTGGCGAGCAGGCCGGCGAGGGTCGAATCCTGGCGCCGGCCGCCGCCGGCGACGATGTGGACCGGCACGCCCCAATCGCCACCGGCGACCATCCGTTCAGCCGCCGCCCGGACCGCCTCACCGACCACGAGGACGACCCCGGCAACTGAGGGAGCGCGGCAGATGGTCGCGAGGGCAGTGGAGAGCACGGTACCGGTCCCGAGCGGGGCCAGGACCTTGGGCGTGGGGCCGAAC
>JACCVE010000234.1 GCA_013698285.1 Chloroflexia bacterium
GGAGAACGTCCGGAGGAGGGTGGGTCCGTGTCCCTGGTGACCAATGTCGACCGGCTGGTGAAGATCTCGGTGATGGGGCAGGTCAGCGCACCTCGCTATGACACCCGGTCCCCCTATCGCATCTCGCACGATGGCCAGCCCCGGGTCCTGCCCGGCACCGGTGGCATCACCTACGATATCCGGGTCGGGGACCGAGTAGGCGGTCTGGTCGGGGACCACGTCGAACCCTGCGTCTCCCTGAAGAACCCGGACGAGACGGCCAACGGCGGCCTGAACGTGCTCGCCTGCGTGGGTAATGAGGCGATCGTCACGAGTGGGGCGGCCAAGGGCGAGACGGGCGTGGTCACTGGCAAACATGGCGGGATCGAGCATGTGATGATCGACTTCCCGCCGGAGACGACGGACAAGATGGTCGTCGGGGACTCGGTGCTGGTCCGGGGCTTCGGGACCGGCCTGGCGATCGAGGGGTTTCCCGACGTGCTCTGCACCAGCCTCGACCCGGCCCTGCTGGCCCGGTGGGTGACACGGGTCGAGGACGGCAAGCTGGTGGTGCCGGTGGCGGCCCGTGCGCCGGCGGCGGTGATGGGCTCGGGCCTCGGCCGCGACCACGTCTTCCGGGGTGACTACGACATCACCCTGTTCGACCGGGATGTCGTCGCCGAATATGGTCTCGACGCCCTGCGATTCGGGGATTTCGTGGCGATCCTCGACGCCGACGCGACCTATGGCCGCCACTATGCCGGTGGGGCCGTCTCGGTCGGGATCATCGCCCATGGCGACTCGATCATCGCCGGCCACGGCCCCGGCGTCACCGGCCTGCTCACCTCGCGATCGGGGAAGATCACGCCGGTCATCGACCCGGCGGCCAACATCGCCGACGTACTCGGGCTCCGAGCCGACGCCGGCTGAGCGAGCGTTCGCCCGGGCGTCGCCGGGATGGTGCCGGGCTGGGCCAGCTCCCCTCGTCGCGCCCGGCGGGTCGGCCCGCCCGTGGCAGACCAGCACATCCCCCGATCCCTTGGCAGCGGGCAGGCACCGGAGGGTCTGGCCGTGGGCATCACCGGCGGGACCCCGCGGCGGGGCCCGGTCTCGCGGGAACGGGTCGGCGATTGACCGGGACCGTGCCGGGGAGGTCCCGTGACCTGCTAGACTCCGGCCAATCAAGGCGGAAGGGCGACGAGATCATGACGACGACGCCGGAGCGTGACACAACGACGAACCGGACTCCCGGTGCGGGGGATGAACGGGACTCGGAAGCCGGTGCGCAAGCCGGTGCCGCTGCTGCGGCGGTGGCCGGGGCCGAAGCCGGCGCGGAGGCCGGCGCGGAGGCCGGGGCGGACGCTGGGGCTGAGGCCGGAGCGGAGGCGGGGGCGGCGGTCGTCCGGACGCACGGTCCGGTGTCGGGGGTGACTCTGGTCTCGGCGACCGCGACCGCCACCCCGCCCGAGCCAGAGGACGATTCGCGCCGGACGGTGGTCGTGTCCCGGGTCGAGATCCCGGTCCGGACGATCGTCCGGGTCGTCGTCGCGATCGGCGTGATCCTGCTCCTGATCCAGCTCTGGACCACGATCCTGCTGATCTTCATCGCCTTCCTGCTCGCGATCGCCCTCAACCCGCTGGTGATCCGGCTCACCGCTCGGGGCCTGCCCCGCGTCGGCGCCGTCGCCCTGATCGTCCTGTCCCTGGTCGGCCTCTTCGCCCTGGTCCTGACCCTGCTGATCCCGCCGTTGGTCGACCAGGGACGATTGTTCGCCGCCGACTTCGACGGGTACATCGAGGACCTCCGCTCGATCGCCGACGACAACGAGGTGATCGACGACCAGATCGAGAGCGCCACCGACGGGGGGGGCGGCACGCCGAACCCGAGCGCGGTCTTCTCCCGCTTCCTCAGCGTCGGTTCCAGCCTGGTGTCGGGACTCGCCAACCTCGTGATCCTGATCGTGCTGGCGGTCTACATCCTGGTCGATGGCGAGCGCATCTACGATTGGATCGCCCGCTACCTGCCCGCCAGCCAGAAGGCGAAGGTGCGGCGGGCGCTGCCGGAGATCGGTCGGGTGATCAGCGGTTACGTGACCGGCCAAGCGATCAATTCCACGTTGTTCGGCGTCTTCGCCTTCATCGTCCTCTCGATCCTGGGGGTGCCGCAACCCCTCTTCCTGGCCCTCCTCGCCGCCTTCGCCGACGCCATCCCGATCGCCGGGGTCCTGATCGCCACCGTGCCGGCCGTGCTGCTGGCCCTGACCGGGCCATCCGGCAGCATCACCACCGCGGCGATCGTCCTGGCCCTCTACGTCGCCTATCAACAGATCGAGAACTACGTGATCGTTCCGCGCGTGTTCGGCAACACCCTCCAGATCTCGTCGTTCGCGATCCTGGTCGCGGTGCTAGTCGGAGGCCAACTCCTCGGCATCATCGGCGTCATCCTGGCCCTGCCGCTGGCGGCCGCAATCCCGGTGATCGAGAAGATCTGGCGGGCCGACCTCGTCCCCGGCGGCGCCCTGGCGACCGGCGCCCCCGACGCCCCCGCCCCGGGCAGCCCGCCTGGCGATGGCC
>JACCVE010000251.1 GCA_013698285.1 Chloroflexia bacterium
GTAGTGGGTGCTGCTGTCCTGGTGGACGAGCATCGGGCCCGCCCCCAGGCGGTCGGGAAAACACGCCGGTCCGGGCCCGGTATGTCGCCGGTCAAGCCGACGTCCATCGCGATGCAGCGGTCGAACCGCTCCTCGTCGGCCAGGCTGCTGGCCCCGATCAGCCCGTTCTCCTCTTGGACGGTGGACGCCAGCCAGACCTCGTGATTGAGCCCGTCCCGACCGGCCAGGCGTTCCCCGACCAGCGTCGCGATCGCCAGGGCGACGCGGTCGTCCCGGTGATCCGGTGCGGCCCGAGCCGGCGCGTCGGCGGGTTCCAGATCACCCGGCACCCCGGGTGGATCCCCAGCGCCTCGACGTCGGCCCGGCTCTCGACGCCGAGGTCGACGAAGAGGTCGTTCCACTCCAGCCGCTCCTTGCGGCTGCTCTGACCCCCGACGACGTGACCGCTCGCCGTGGCGATGATGGCGGGGACGGTGCCGGTGCCGGTGACGACCAGGGCCGGCTGGCTGGCGGGCATGAACCAGCGTGGCGGGGCGCCGAGCCGGTCGGCATAGTAGGGCCAGACGAAGCAGTGGCCCTCGTCCGAGACGCTCTTGATGACCAGGCAGATCTCGTCGGCGTGGGCGACCAGGACGAGCCGCGGTCCTCGACCACCGACCCGGACGAGGACGTTGCCCACGTTCGTCCGGCGCACCTCGCCCAGGGAGGACCACCGATCGGCGATCCAATCCTGGACCGCGTCCTCGTGACCGGTCGGTCCCGGCAGCTCGGTCAAGGTCTGGATCAGCGTGAAGAGCGCATCGTCGTTCGGATTGCCAACCATGCCCATGCCCATGCCGTCTATCAACCTTCCCCACGAGGCGACGTGCCTCGCACGCCGAAAACTACCAGGTGTCCGGTCTCGATCGGACCGGGCGACCAGACTACGCGATCGCGCCACATTGCGGGGGAGGCGACCACATCGTGCCGCGTGGTGGGGCCGGGTTCACCCGCGGCGGACGAGACGCGGCCGAACACACGCTCGCGTCCCCGTACCGGCATCGCCGTCGACGCGACCAAGGTTGGCGCCTGAAACGCGTGGCGGAGTCAGCGTCGATGGTCCTGCTCCGGCCGCAGCACCGATCCTCCAACCAGAGTCAGCGCTCCGGTGGTCTGAGGCGGCGAGAGGCACGGTTCGTCGTGAGACGAACGACATTCACCGCGCTCGGAGGGGGCCGCGGTCTTCAGGGTCGCCTTTCGGCGCACATGTCGCCCGGCGTTTCGGCGGGTCGCGGCTGTTTGGGTCGAAGGTCAGGCGGTGCCCGCGGAACGCGTCGGGCCACCGGCTGGCAGGTCCGGCATCCCGCCGATCATCGTGGCGAGATCGAGACCATGCTGCGCCCGCGTGGCCCGCGTCGGCATGTCGCCGGAAACGGGTTGGTCTTGGGAGAGGGCCGCGGACAGGTCGATGCCCGCGTCGATCAGGGCCAGGTGGGTGAAGGCCTGGGGGAAGTTGCCCAGGGCGGCCCCACTGCCGGGATCGACTTGCTCGGCGTAGAGGCCGAGATCGTTGGCATAACCGAGCATCCGGTCGAACAGGTCCCGGGCCTCGTCGATCCTCCCCATGGCGGTCAAGCAGTCGACCAGCCAGAAGGAGCAGATCGAGAAGGCACCCTCGCCACCTTCGAGACCGTCCTCGGCGCGGTAGCGAAGGATGAGGCCCCCGGCGCCGAGGTCAGCCTGGATCGCATCGATCGTCGCCGCCATCCTCGGGTCGTCGGCCGGCAGGAATCCGACGAGCGGCATCCGCAAGTTCGCCGCGTCCAATTCGTCGGTGCCGTAGGCCATGGTGAAGGCCCCGGCCGTCTCGCTCCACCCATGTTCGAGCACATCCGCCCGGATCGCCTCGCGCTCCCGCTGCCACCGCCCCGTGTCGCGCCCGGGTTCGTGCAGGGCGGCGAATTGGATCGCCCGGTCGAGCCCGACCCAGCACATCACCTTGGAGTATACGAAGTGGCGTGGCTCGCCCCGGATCTCCCAGATGCCCTGGTCGGTGTCACGCCAGATCGTGCAGATGTAGTCGGCGGTGCCGCAGATCAGACGCCAGACATCATCGCGCACCTCCAGCACGCGGCCATGGGTCCGCATCCAGTGGTGATAGAACCAGAAGCCATCGATCAGTTCGCCATAGACATCGATCTGGCGTTGGTCCCAGGCACCGTTGCCGATCCGGACCGGCCGCGAATCCCGGTACCCGGAGAGGTGGTCGAGCGTGCGCTCGGTCAGTCGCTTCTCGCCGTGCAGGCCATACATGATCTGTAACGATTCTGGTCCGTCCGCGGTGCAGACGCGCTCGACCCATCCCCAGAATGCGTCCGCCGAGGCGATGTCGCCCACGAGCAGCAGCGCGTACAGCGTGAACGTGGCATCGCGCAGCCAGCAGTAGCGATAGTCCCAGTTACGGCCCGACCCAATATCCTCGGGCAACGAGGTCGTCGCGGCGGCCACGATCGCCCCGGTCGGCCGGAAGGTCAGCAGCTTTAGGGTCAGGGCCGAACGAAGCATCTCCTCCCGGTAAGGGCCGGCTATCTGGAGCGCTCGGGACCAGGTGGACCACATCTGGTCCGTCGCCTCGATCTCGCCGGCCGCGTCGTCCTCGACTCCGGGCGCCAGGTCGACCGCTTCGTCAGAGCCCGTCAGCACGGAGAGGGCCGGCTCACCCGGCAGGACCGTCAGCGCGCCGTGGACGACGCCGTCGGGGCCGACCGTCATTGACCCTGCCCAGCGAAGTCGCAATTCCCGGTCGGCGCCATCCGTGATCGTCGCACCCCGTCCCGGCCGCGCCTCGACCAGCGCCGGGGTGGCCGTGAAATCGAAGCTGAACCGGGCCCGTAGAGCGACCGTGACCGGACCGTCCAGCGCCTCGATCTTCCGAATGACGCGGACCCGGTCGGACGGTATCGGGGACGAGACAGCGTCCGGTGGCGCCACCAACGGCATCATGTCGGTCAGGCGGAGACGACCGCCGGCCGTCTCGAAGGTGGTCTCCAGGACGGCCGAGCCGGGACGGTACCGCCGGCTCGACCCGGTCAATTCCGCCTCCGGCCGGATCGACCAGAATCCACCGCGCTTGACGTCAAGGATCTTGCAGAAGAAGGCGGGATGGTCGAAGTGGGGGAGACATAACCAATCGATGCTCCCGTCGCCGCTGACCAGGGCGGCCGTCCGCATGTTGCCGATGATCGCGTAGTCCTCGATCGGCCGATAGCCGTTGCTCATCTGGAATTGCTCTCCGATCGTTCCGGGGCTGCATCCCGGTCTTCCATGGTGGTCCCCTCGTCGCGACCGATCGAGCGACATGGGGCATTTGATGGCTTGACGAGTGTGAACGGCGAGCGAGCCCTATTGGGGCCTGTCCGGCACCACGAATCGAGCACCGCGCGACGTGTGTCGGCAGAAGGACGGACGCTCCTGTCTAGTTGTCGTCGGTTAGGGGCGTCATGTTACGGGTATGAGCATAGGGTCCACAGAACGACGTGGGACGGCGGCCCACTGGGTCGAATCCACCGATGGGCGCGACGCGTCGTCATTGGTAGGCCTTCATCATCCAACACGGGATAGACGAGATGCCCTACCCGTCGGCGTGACTGGGAAGAGGCCGTTGATAGGTTTATGCCACCTCCGACCATGCAGATTCACCATCCATGCCCTACGGGATTCCTCCCAAGTGGGAGATACCCGGAAAACGGTGTTCCTTACCCATGCATCGGGTCGGCAACTTGCGCCGGGGATGTACTCGGGCGATCTCACTGAGGCCCTCCGCGGTGAACGGCATGTCTCACGGAGGAGTCGAGAACGGACCGCATGGTGTCCGAAGAAGCGCTTCTGGTCTCTGCAATCGTCGAGGTGACAACCCTAATCATTTATTAGTGAACGTACCCCCTTTCGCCCGCCGGAGATGTATGCTAGGATAAGGGTCCTGAGATGCAGTGATGCTTGGCGCGGCTCCCGTGGATCGCCGTAGCGTCGAGCGGAGCAAATGGCGAACCCGACTTAGGCTATTTCAGCCTGGTCGGGTTTTCGCATTCTTGTCGTGTTCGGAGGTGGCACGTGCCATACCGAGACCATACCGAACCTCGCATTCGCGCTCCCCCGACGAGTATGGCGAAGCGGACGGGGTCACCAAGCCAACGATGTCCCCCGTCCGTCTCGCTGCCGCCGAAACAGCCCCTCGAGGCTGCCGCACGGACGTGCCCAGTCTATTCGATGCACCGCCCCGAGGGCAACCAGATATCCCCGAGTGGGTGAGACCCAACGATTCTCATCCCGTGGTAGCCATGCCGTGCGCCGTGCACTTCTCATGGTGCCATGCAAAAACCTGGGGGATATCCCCCGTGCGGATGATTCCCAAACAATCCGTTGAACCCAGCGGGCGCGGCGATTTGGGACGTTCTCGACGCCGTCTCCGTTGCGCGGGGCCAGAT
>JACCVE010000258.1 GCA_013698285.1 Chloroflexia bacterium
TCGTGCTCGTCCGATTCTCCCCCGAACAGGACGGCCACCCGCACCCGGCCACCGGTCCTGGACCCCTGCCTCCCCGTCATGTCCCTACCCCCCGCTCGCCTTTGCCTTCGCGGCTGTCGTCGTCCCGCCCGTGTCCCGCCACGCCGGGGGGATCACCGATCTCCTCGACCTCCTGGCGCAGCTCAACCCCGAATTGGTCCCGGACCCGCTCCCGCGCCGTGGCGATCAACTCCCGGATTTGGTCCGCCGTCGCCCCGCCCTCGTTGATCACCCAGTTGGCGTGTTTCGGCGAGAATCGGGCTGGCCCGACGGCGGATCCCTTCATCCCGGCTTCCTCCAATAGGCGCCCGGCGTAGTCACCCGGTGGGTTGGCGAAGGTCGAACCCGCGCAGGCCCCGGTCGGCTGCGTCGCCTTGCGGAACCGGGCATGGTCGTCGGCCAGGGCGACGAGGGTCTCCCGGTCGGCCCGGGGTAGACGGAACTCGGCCCACAGCACGTGTTCGTCGCGCGGCCGGCCCTGGGCCTTGAGCGTGGTCATCCGGTAGGTCGCGGCAAGGGATGACGCCGGCCGCCGCTCGTTCCGCCCGGTATTGTGGATCACGACAACATCCGTTAGGGTGTCCTTGAGTTCCGAGCCGTGGGCGCCGGCGTTATTGACCGTCGCCCCGCCGACCGTGCCGGGCAGGCCGACGGCCCAGTCGAGCCCCGCCCAACCGCGTCCGGCGGCATGGCGCCCGGCCCACGACAGCGGTGCCTGGGCGGCGACCCGGAGGAGGACGTGGTCCTCCCGATCCTCGGCCTTCACCAGCCCCTCGGCCCGTTCGCCGGGGGTCCGGGCCAGGATCGTCAGACCGCGCAGACCCGCATCGTCGACGAGCAGGTTGCTGCCCCCCCCGATCACGGTCACCGGCAAGCCCTCCGCCGCCGCCCAGGCCAAGGCACGCTCGAACGCGTCCGGGTTCGCCGCCCGGACCAGATAGTCGGCCGGACCGCCGACTCGCCAGGTAGTGTGCAGCGACATCGCCGAATCGCGGAGGATGGTCAACGGGGGGTCACCGGGCACGATGATCGAGGACGGTCCGGCCGGGCGCCGGCGGTCCGGGCGAGCCGGTCCCGGCCCGGCCGTGGTGGCCGCGACAGGGCCCCCGGCCCCCACTCCGGCAAGTGACGCATCTGCTGTCCCACCGTCCCTCAGCGCTCGCAGCAACAGGGGACCAAGGGCCGTCACCGTCCCCGCCCCGAGGGTCAAGACCACATCGCCAGACCGGACCTCGCGCCAGAGCATGTCGGCGGTGTCCTCCGGCCCTCCAGCGACCAATGCGCCGGGGACGAGGTCAGCGAGCGAGGCGGCCGAGACGCCGAGGTCGTCGGTCTCCCGGGCGGCGTAGATCGCCATGACGACCGCCAGGTCGGCCGTCGCCAGGGCGGCGGCGAATGGGTCGAGCAGGGCCCTGGTTCGGCTGAAGGTATGGGGCTGAAAGACGGCGACGACCCGCTTGCCCGGCCAACGGTCCCGCGTGGCTCCCACGGTCGCCCGGATCTCACTCGGGTGGTGGGCGTAGTCATCGACGACGGTGACGCCGCGCGCTTCACCCAGGACATCGAACCGTCGCCCGACCCCGGTGAACTGGCCGAGGGCGTCAGCGGCGGCGGTCGCGTCGTGCCCCAGGACCGACAGCGCGGCCAGCGCCGCCGCCGCGTTCAGCGCGTTATGGTGGCCCGGCACAGTTGGCACGAGACCAACGTCCTGCCCGTCCGGCCCTCGTACTCGCCAATCCGCGCCGTCCCGAGACAACGACCAGTCGAGGTCGTCCCCGGTGCCGAACGTGACGACCGTCAGGTCGGACCGCGTCAGAGCATCCCGCAGGCGCAGGCAACCCGGGTCGTCTCCAGACAGGACCAGGGTACCTCCAGTCTGGATATTGTCCATGAAGCGGACGAACGCCTCATCGTAGGCGGTTTGGTTCGGAAAGATGTCTGGGTGGTCGAAGTCGATGTTGGTGACGATCGCCAGGTCCGGCTCCAGGCTCAGGAACGAGTAGTCGTACTCGTCGGCCTCGACCACCATCTCCCCGCCGCCGCCCGGCGCGGCGTTGGTCCCCAGCCCATTGACCGTCGCCCCGATGGCGAAGGTCGGGTCGGCGCCCAGGGACCGCAGCGCGGCGACCAGCATCCCGCTGGTGGTCGACTTGCCATGCGACCCGGCCACGGCCACCGTTGTGAACCGCGACGCCAGCGCCCCGAGGAGGACCGCCCGCTTGACGACGGGCACCCTGGCGGAGACCGCGGCCACGATCTCCGGATTGTCTGACCGGACGGCCGCCGTCATCACGACCAGGTCGGCCGCGGTCGCCATCGCGACCCCGGCGTGCCCGGTCTGGATCACCATCCCGAGCCCCGCCAGCGCCGCCACCTGATCGGAGGGGTGACTGTCGGAGCCCGAGACGGCATAGCCGGACGCGTGGAGGATACGGGCCAACCCGCTCATCCCCGCCCCGCCGATACCGACAAAATGGACCTTGGCGGGCGGGTCGGGCAACGTGAATCCCGCACCTCGCTCAGGTCCCCTCGCCACCGTCGTCCCGCCGTGCGTCTCGTCATCCCCCGACATGCTCGTCCCCATCCCACGGCTCCCCGATCGGATCGGCCCCGCCGCCCCGCGACGTCCTCATGCCTCCGGCCAGGGCCGAGGCACCAGCCAACTCCGCCACCGCCCGCCGGAACCGCTCGCCCCGGTCGAACTCGTCGCGGAACAGGCCAAAGCTGGCACAGCCGGGCGAGAGGAGCACCACATCGCCGGTCGCCGCGTTCCTCGCGGCGGCCCGGACGGCCTCCCCCATCTCGCGAAGGGGAGATGGGGGCGGTTCGCCCGGCCCAGCGGCGAGCAGTGGCAGGAGTCGCTCGGTCGCCGTCCCCGCCAGCAGGATGACACTCGCCGCCCGGCCGGTCGCCGCGATCAGGGGAGCAAGATCGAGCCGCTTGTCGGCACCGCCAGCTATCAGGTGAATCCGCCGACCCGCCAAGGCGTCCATCGCCGCGGCCGTCGCGGCCGGCGCGGTCGCGGCCGTGTCGTTGATGTAGGTGACCCCACCCACCTC
>JACCVE010000284.1 GCA_013698285.1 Chloroflexia bacterium
ATTCGGCCCGGACCGCCGAGGGGCAGGTGCCCTACGAGTTCCCACCGGAGACCGGCGCGGTCTGGCGAGTCACGGCGGTGGATGGCACGACGGGCGAAACGGTTGCCGTGGACGATGCGATCGTCGCTCCTCCGGCGGGGACGACGTCCTCGGGTAGCACCCCCGAAACGGAAACGACCTCGCTAGCGGCGGTCCTTGACGTGACGCTCCTTGACGTCGAGGGAGAAGAGATCGGCGCCGCGACGCTGCGGGAGGGTGAGGACGGCCGGGTGACGGTCTCCGTCGTGGCTGAGGGCATCCCGTCGGGCGAACACGGCATCCATGTTCACGGGATTGGGATCTGCGATCCGAGCGGGACCGACCCGTTCACCTCCGCCGGTGGGCATTTCAACCCGACCGGTGCCCCGCACGGCGGACCGGACGACGCGAATGCCCACGCTGGCGATCTCGGGAATATCACCGCCGGCGATGAACTCGAGGTCGGCACTGATCACTTTACCCTGTCGGAAGGGCCGCTCTCATCGAGCGACATTGACGGCAGCGCACTCGTCATCCACGCCGACCGGGACGACCTGATGACGAATCCAGCGGGTGAGAGCGGCGCAAGGATCGCCTGTGGGGTGATCGCCAGCCCGATAGGGACCCCGACGGCGAGGATGCCGGACGCATAGCCGAACCGGCCCTGGTCGGCATGCTCGGCCGGTTACCTGCGCCATACCAACACGTAGGCGCTGCCTTGGCGATGTTTGGTCCCGGCTCGATGTTCGACCGAGCCGGGGCGACATAGCGTGGACATTTGCACAAGGAGATTTCCATGGCCGCTTCCTTCCCTCACCCCTGGCTACCCCGCGTTATTGCGGCGTTGGCCCTCGTACTCCTGCTCAGCGCAGGCATACCGACCGCCGCCCAAGAGGGCGATGAGATCCTGCCGCCGAACCAGTTGACGATCACCAGCACCCTGGAAGTCAACCTCACCAAGAGCGTCGCTACCCTGCCTCTCCATCGCGGCACGTTCGAGGGCGTTTCCGTCTGGTACGTCATCACCGATGTCTCCGACGCGGCCCTGGCCGAGGAGCTCGGCGTCAACTTCGCTCCCAGACTCGCGAACGTCTCCAACGGTTGCCCCGGCTGCGTGCAGCAGGTCGAGTCCAGCGATCCCGTCCTTGGTCGAGGCGAGGTCGCGTTCGCGGGCACTGTCGACTTCTCCCCTGAGCGGATCCTTGTCCCTGGCCCGGGCGTCGGATTTCCACCAATGGGCGGCCAGCCCGGCGCGATGGCCGGCATGGGCTACAGTCCCTTCGTTCGCATCGGTCCTTCTGACATCGTCTTTCATGCCCCCATCGTCGCCACCGGCGACGGCCCCTTCGACGTCATCGAGCATACCAATACGCACGACCGCTTGATGGGCATCGACTCCGACGCGCTCACGGCCGGTCTCCTCTTCGTCCGCGCCTTCTCTCATGGTGAAGACATCTTTTACCTCACCTTCGACGCCTCCACGCCGCTCCAGGCCGTCCAAGAGCGCGGCACCTTCACCCCGGTCCTCGGCCAGACGCCATTCGCCAATGCAAGCGACCACCCAGATGGGGCCCGCTCGGCCATCTTCACCTTCACGAACGGACAGATCGGGCCGACGAGTCCCCCGGCCCAGGGGGGCGGCCACGTCATCATGGATGGTCTCCTAGCCGAGACGGCGAATCTGGAGAACACCCCGCTGCTCGAGGCGTTGCGCGAAGGCGGCGACGCACACAACGTCCTGGACTCTTTCCCGACCCTCGATGACCCCGACCTCGCCGCGCTCTACTCGCCCCTGTGGGACCTACGGGTGGGCGTTTGGAGTGAGGACGCGATCGTCGCGGGCGAAAACGTCGCTCAGACGGATGCCAACGCGATCCGCCAGCTGGCAGCCGACGGCACGGTGACATCGCCCGGCGGCGTACCCCTGGGGTCGGCGAACATCGTGATCACCTGCCCAGTACTGGGTTTCGCCGACCAGGCGCCAGCGGCGCCGCGGGTGGCGCCAGCGGTGCCCCAGGGCGTTCCGCCCGTCGATGACCCGGCGACATCCTAATGCGTGCGTCGTCCCGGCCACGCGGACCGCCCGTGGTGAGTCGAGAGGGGATGACCGCCGCCGTCCGGGGATCGGTGGGCGGCT
>JACCVE010000289.1 GCA_013698285.1 Chloroflexia bacterium
GGTGTGCCCGCCGGGGTCGCGGCGGCCGGGGCGACCGGGCTGGCCGCCGGGGTGCCGGCCGGCGTCAGGCTGGCGATGTCGAGGTCGAGGATCTCCAACAGCGCGGTGCCGGTGTACTCGGGATAGAGGCTGATCTCGTCGTTGATCAGGGCCTCGTGGGCGATGCCGGTGCCGCCCAGGTTCAGGCTCATCTCGACCGGGATGTCCACGTTCTCGAGGAGGGCGCGGTACATCTCGCCGAGGATGTATTGCTCCGTGAAGTTCTTCGAGCCGATGCGGACCGGCTCGCCCTGGGCGCCCGCGACGCGATGCCCGGATAGGGCAGCCGCCCCAAGCACGGGCACGGCGGCCGTGCCCTTGGCAAATGTTCTCCTGGTGATCATGGTCATCGTCTGGTTTCCTCCTCGGGGATGCCGGGGGACACAATTGCCCTCCCGGTGGCCGGGACCGGAGCGGTCCCTGGTCTGGCACGCATGGGGCGCGCCAAGCGGTGCCTCACGTGACCGGCGGCGCCAGGACGCGTTCGAGCGTCCCGAAGATGCCCTCGGCCAAGAGTGCCAAGATGGTGACGGGGATCGCCCCGACGAGCAGCAGGCGAGTATCGAGCAAGGTCAGGCCGCTGGTGATGAAGTTGCCGAGCCCGCCCGCGCCGATGTAGGCGGCGAGGACGGCGCTGGCGATGATCTCGATGCTGGCGGTCCGGACGCCGCCGACGATGACTGGCAGGGCCAGCGGGACCTGGATCTTGGTGAATACCTGGAGCGAGGTCATCCCCATTCCCCGGGCACTCTCGATCACGGCGGTGGAGACGTTGCGCAACCCGGCATCGGTGTTGATGACCAGGGCGGGTCCGGCCAAGACGAAGAGCGCCCAGCGGGCGGTGTCCTCGCCGGGGCCAAGGATCGGGAAGAGGATGAAGAGGAGCGCCAGGCTCGGGATCACGCGGAGGGCGGCGACGCCGGCGACCAAAGACGGCCCGATGCGCCGGCTCCGGGAGACGATGACCCCGATCGGGATGAAGACCACCATCGCCAGGAGCAGCGCCGTGGCGCTGAGCCGGACGTGGACCGTCACCGCCCGCCAGAACCGGTCCGGATTGTCTTGGACGTAGGAGAGCGCGTCTCGCAGCGCGTCCATCGGAGACCCTCTCGCCAGGCCAGGGATTCCCCGCCGCGACGGGGCCAGCCATGGAATCGCCTACCACCCTATCCGGCCCGCCAGAGCGCCCGCGAGCGTCCGCCGTGCCGTCACCGCCGCGTCGCACATTAGGTGCCCTCGCCCGTGATCCGGTGACACGGCCGGCATGGCGATGCTCCTTAGGGCCGGGTCAGGCCGGGACTGGAGGTAGGGGTGCGGACGGGGCCGTCGTGGCGGTCCGGTCCGGTCGCCTACGCCGCCCCGAGGACCAGGCTGGCGTTGATGCCGCCGAAGCCGAACGAATTCTTGAGCAGGGAGCGGATCTCGGCGTCGCGGCCGCCGGGGGGCGTCACGGCCATGTCGCAGGCGGGGTCCTGCTCGGCCAGGTTGGCGGTGCCGGGCAGGTGGCCATTGGTCATGGCCAAGACGCCGATCGCCGTCTCGATCGCGCCGGTCGCTCCCAGGGCGTGCCCGTGGAGCCCCTTGGTGCCGCTGACCTCGATGTCGTCGGCGTGGTCCCCGAGGGCCAGCCGGATCGCCCGGCACTCGGTCGAGTCGTTGAGCACGGTCGAGGACGCGTGGGCGTAGACGTGGCCGATCTCGGCCGGGGGCAGCCCCGCGTCGTCGAGGGCGGCGGTGATCGCCCGGGCGGCGCGGGAACCGTCTGGCCGGGGGGCGGTCATGTGGTGGGCATCGTTGGTGGTGGCGTAGCCGAGGACACGCCCGTAGACCGTTGCACCGCGGGCGCGGGCGTGATCCTCGGCCTCCAGGACGAGCATCGTGCCGCCCTCGGCCATCACGAAGCCGTCCCGGCCGGCGTCGAACGGACGGCTGGCAGTGCCCGGGTCGTCGTTGCGGGTGCTGAGGACCCGGATCAGGGCGAAGGCGCCGAAGGTCAGCGGGGCCAGCGGGGCCTCGATGCCCCCGGCCAGCATCGCGTCGACCTCGCCGGATCGGATCAGGCGGGCGGCCTCGCCGATGGCGATCAGGCCACTGG
Organism: Chloroflexia bacterium; assembly: GCA_013698285.1. Classification (GTDB taxonomy): domain Bacteria; phylum Chloroflexota; class Chloroflexia; order Thermomicrobiales; family UBA6265; genus JACCVE01. The sequence goes on from JACCVE010000289.1 coordinate 2,135, forward strand.
CACACGAGTTGGCGTTGGCGACCGATGGGCCGCTGAGGCCGAACTCGATCGCGACATTGCTGGCCGAAGCACCGCCGAACACCGACAGGGCCAGCATCGGGCTGACAGCGCGGAGACCGCCCTTCATATAGGCCACGTGCTGCTCCTCGGCGAAGGCGACGCCGCCGAGGGCAGAACCGGTGTAGATCCCCATCCCGGTCCGCTCGATCTCGGCGGCGGTCAGGCCGGAGTCGGCGATCGCCATCTGGGAGCAGGCCAGCGCCAATTGGGAGAAGCGGTCGAGCCGGTGGGCCTTCTTCGGATTCATGAAATCCAGTGGCTCGAACTCGACCTCGGCGGCGATCCGGGCACCGAACGGGGACGAGTCGAAGGCCCGGATGGGACCGACCGCCGAAACGCCCCGTCGGACGCCGTCCCAGAGAGCTTCAGCCCCATTTCCAATTGGGGTAATCGGGCCGATCCCCGTGATCACGACCTGCCGATTGTCCCGTCCGTGCTCACTCGCCCGCATCGTGTCCCTCTCTCCATCGGTGTGAAGGTGCGTCGTCGTCACCCCGGCGCCAAGCGGCCTACCCCGCCCCGCGGCGCTCGGCCTCGACCGTGTCTTCGACCAGGTCCTTGATCGTCTGTAATGTCTTCCCGGCGATGTAGCCGACGAAGTGGGGACCGATGATCCGCTCCGCGACCAGGCCGCCGATCGGCGTCGCCCCGATGAGGGGCCACGCGGGCCGGAAATCGTGCCGGATCGTGACGAGGACCTCGTCCGGCGTGGGCACAAAGGTCCAATCCACATCCATCCCGCGCGTCACGCCCCAGATATGGTGGTACCCGATCACCGGCGTCGGACCGCTCCGGTCGATGGTCTGGATCGCGCGCCACTTGACCGGGATCCGGTCCCGCCGGGCGGCCATCTCGACGGTCTTCCGATCCCCGCCGCCTTCGAGCAGCGTCACCCACCGGTAGTGGGGCAGGATCTCCGGCCAGCGTTCGATGTCTGCCGCGAGGCTGACGATCCGGTCGAGGTCGCCCCGCATGGCGACGGTGTTCTCGGTGTGCACGTCGTCTCCTCTGCCCTGCCGTGGTCGACTGGGGAGGAATCATACCGCCCGGGCATGGGCCGTGGTGTCGCCGGGTCACACCGGCCGGACCGGCGGCGACGCGAAAGTCGTCTCATCGCGTTCAGGGACGCAGGAGCCGGGCCAGGAAGAGGGGGGACAGGGCGGGCGCGGCGGGACCGATGTTGCCCAGCACACTGGCCAATTGCCGCCCCAGGGCCGCTCGCTCGTCGAGGCGCCGGGTGACGTAGTCCATCAGCGGCGGCTGGTGGATGAATCCCTGCACGATCCAGCAGACGGCCCCCTTGGCGGTGAACACCCGCCGCCGGGCGGCGCCGTACGGAACCAGTGATCGTACCGTCACCTCGCCCCGGCGCAGGGCGGCGCTGGCGACCGGTGCGGCCAGCTCGGCGGCCCGCAGTGCGGCGTAGATGCCTTCGCCGGTGAACGGGTCGAGGAACGAGGCCGCGTCCCCGACCAGCAGGTAGCCATCCCCGGCGACCCGCGTCGCCCGGTGGGCCATCGGGCCGATGCCCCGGACGGTGCCCTCCATGGTGGCCCCGGCCAATCGCCCGGCCATCCTGGGCAGGCTGGCGATCCCGGCCTCGAAGTAGGCGAGTGTCCCGCCGTCGCGGGCCGCCACCCGCCGGGCGGGGGACACGAAGGCGACATTGGTCAGGCCGTCCTCCAGCGGGGCCAGGCCGCCGTAGCCGCCCCGGCCGACGTGCATCTCGCCGAACCGGTCCAGCCCGGTCACGCCCCGGTAGTGGGCGACGAGGCCGGTCTGCTCGAGCACGGACGGCGAGGCGTCGATGCCTAACGCGCGGGTGACGACCGAGTGCCGGCCGTCGGCACCGACCACCAGGCGGGCGCGGATCGTTTGCCGGGTGCCGTCGATCGTCACCTCGACGCCGCGCACCACGCCCCCTTCGATGAGCAGGCCCCGGACATGGGCGCCCTCGACCACGGTTGCCCCGGCCGCGGCGGCCCGCCGGAGCAGCAGGTGGTCGAGGCGGTAGCGGGAGAGGCCCAGGGCCGTGCGGCCCGCCTCGACCCCGTCGTAGTCGGCCAGGAATGACCGGCCGCCGGGGGCAAAGACGCGCATCGCGGCCATCCGGTGCGGGCCCAGGGCATCGATCTCGGCCATCGCGCCGAGGCGCTCGAGGACGGCCACCCCACCGGGGTTGATGTATTCGGAGCACGCCTTGTGGCGCGGGAACCGGGCCTTGTCCAGGATCAGGACCTCGTGCCCCATCTCCGCCAGCAGCGCGGCGGTCGCGCTGCCGCCCGGCCCACCCCCGACGACGATCACCTCGACGTCGGCGGGGACACCGGCGACGATACGGCCACGGCCGGATCGGCTGGCGGACAGGATGTCGTCCGCCTCGCTCGATGCTGCCAGGGTCGTCACCGCGATTCCTCCGGGCGGTGCCAGACCGCCGTCATCCGGAACAACCAGTGCCGTCGCACGGTCGCCCCGGCAATCCCGGCCGCATCGAGGAGGCCGCGCAGTTCGGCCGGGGTATAGGCGCGGAGGACCGAGAGCGGCATGTCGTTGAGCGTCAGCCGGTTGCGGGTGGCGAGGTGAGAGGAGACCCAGGCCGCCAGGTGACCGGGACGGCTCCGGGTGATGTCGTTGAGGACGAAGCCGGTCCGGGCCAGGCGGGCCATCTCCCGCGGCACCGCGACGGCCTCGTCCGGGGTGAAGTGGTGGAGGGCGAGGGCACAGAGGACGATATCGACCGACCGGTCGGGCAGCGGCACGGCGCGGGCGTCGTAGGTGGCGAAGGACACCCCGGGCCAGGCCGCGAGGTGGTCCCGGGCCTCGGCCAGGATGGCGGGGGAGAGGTCGCTGGCGATCATCTCGACCTCCCGTCCCGTTCGCTCCGCCCAGCGCAGCACCGCGGCGGGGATGTCGCCCGAGCCGGTGGCCAGGTCGAGGACGACCAGCGGGCGGTCCGCCGGGACGCGCTCTGCCATGCTCGGGAGGGCCCGCATCGTCGCCTGGGTGCCCCCGGCCAGGCGGTTGACGCGCCGGATATCACGCAGGTTGGCCGCCAGTTCCACACCGTCGAGGTCGATCCCGTCGAGCAACTCGTCCCGTTCGACCCGGTGAGGCAGGATCCACCGCTGGACCATCGAGGCCACCCGCGGCACCCGGCCCCATCCGACTCGCGGTCGAGAACGGTCCACGGTCCATCCCCCGAGACGGGCGACACCTGCGACGATGCCTGACGGTCGAAACATGGCCCCACCATACGCCCGTGCCGCGGTGGTAGCAAGCGCGCCCGATACCGTGAGGAACGGTCGCGACCACGCGACGCGGCCGACCGGGCCCGGCATCGCACCGAGATGGCGGCTGATCTGACGACGGCGACGCCGGTCCCGCCACGTGTCGCGCGTGGTCCCGGCCCCTCAGGACGCCGCTCCCTCACCTCCCGCGTCCGCCCGGCGTCGCGGATCGACGCGCTGCTCGGTCCCTCCGCCGTCGATCATCGCCTCGCCCCACGATCATCGTGATCTCACGGACGACCACCACCCTTGACCCTCACCACATCCCGGGGGATTCCGCTCGCCGGTACCACCATCACGCACGCCCATTCCAGGTTGAACGCCTGGTATGCCCCGCGGTCGGAACAGCGGACATCCGCGTCGGCCGCCGGTCGCCCCGAATCGCCCGTCGCACATCGGACCCGCGTTTCGGCCCCCGGGCGCAGCGAGCGTCGACCCTACCGGGGTTCGTGCCCCACGATCTCCTGGTCATCCTCGATCCGACGCCGATGTGCCAACATCGCACCCTTGTTGACCGGTAGGTGATCGACAACCGCTCATCCGTTCGCTACTCTGGTTCTCAAGCGGTCACCGGCGGCATGCGGGCGGGCCGGCCAACGCCCAGTGGGCAGGCCTATAGCATGTCCCGGCTGGCCCCGGTCACCCAAGCCACCACTGCCCCGTGCGACACCCCGCCCCCTCTCCAGAACTACATCCCGGTGCCAGTCCGGTCCCCGTCCCGGTCCTCGTGGTCCTTGACCACGTCGATCGCCCTGACGGGAGCACGACAGCTCTGTTGGCCCCACGCACAGACGGGCGGACCGGCGGGTGCGGCGGCGCGTCCTTCCCGACCCCGGCGCGGTGCGATCGCCCGGGACCCTGGCCACCCCCGACTGGGATGAGGCGCTACGACAAAGGGAGTGGCCACGCTATACGCTCTCACCGACTTCCGACTTCCGCCCCGCAATGGATCGTTGACAAAATGTTCACTCCTCCGCATGCCGCCGCTGAGGCATTCGGGCCGCCTGAGCCACTACACTGGCGTTGCCCAGGGACCCCGTTGCGACCGGCCGGCTCGCGTT
>JACCVE010000291.1 GCA_013698285.1 Chloroflexia bacterium
CCTCAGCACTTCGACCCGCGCCGAGGCCTGCGCCGTAATCGGCACCGTTTTCGGGGCACCTGGTATGACGCGGATGAAGAACGTGTCATGCGTCTCAGTCACCTGGACATGAACGCCAGACGCCGCCGCCGGAACATCCAATGTGCATGCGCCCAGCGTCGCGTCCGGCGGTGCCTTGAACGAATCGTTGATGTATTGGCACACGGGCATTGACTGGCTTGCGGTCATCTTGTTCAGGTCTGCGGTCGCGAAGGTGTTCGCTTCGTCCTGGGCCCTCGTCTTCCCGGTGGGGGTGTCCTTGTAATGCGCGACTTGCCGAGCACCCGCCATGGCCGCCGCGTCCGCCGCATTCTGGACCGTCCGCTTCTGGGCGAACGCGAACCCGAGGTCCGTCGCCAGGCCGAGCATGCCGATCAGGACCGTCGAGAACATCGCGAACAGGATGATGATCTGGCCCTTCTCGGCCCGGCTGCGTCCCTCGTCGTCAGGCGCCTGATCGTCGTGTCGCATCGTCGTTCCTCCGGGGAGCGGGGTACGTTGAGTGAGGTCCGGATGGTGTGGCGAGATCGTCACACTTCTCGATTCATCTATCCTATGCCCTGGCGACCGATCGGACTAGTCCGTCAGGGTCAGGGTCACGTCAGTACCTTCGTCCCGGAAACCGCGGTACTCCACCGGACGAGTCGTCCCCTAGCCCTCCTAAAGTCCTTCATCACGCTCGACGACGCATCACCCCGGAATCACGTCCGTTCCTCGACCCAACGCGGCAGCACCAGTCGCGACACTCGGCGTCGGCGACCCCGTTGGCCCAGCCATGCGGGCTCGACGCGGGCAGATCGTGCTTGCCGTGTGGTACATATCGGGACACTGGGCGTGGCGATGGAGCCACCCGAAGCCTTCCCGCACCGCTGGCGTCGCGGTCGGCCTGTCCCTAGCACCTTCCCCACCCTTCGACCAGGAGCACCCTGTCCCTCCCATGTCCGCTCCCATCACCGCCGACGGCCGCCTCAAGCTCGCCATCCAGCGCTCCGGCCGCCTGACCGACCCGACCCTGACCTTGCTCGCCGCCATCGGCCTCGACTTCGAGAGCTACGGCCAGCGCCTCATCTCCCACTGCCGCAACTTCCCCCTCTCCATCCTCTACGGGCGGGACGACGACATCCCCGAACTCGTCGCCCTCGGCACCGCCGACCTCGGCATCGTCGGCCGCAACCTCGTCCACGAGGAAGAGCGCGAGGTCATCGAACTCCTCCCCCTTGGCTTCGGCCGCTGCTCCCTGGTCGTCGCCGTGCCCCGCGATTCCCACTTCCAGAACCCCACCGACCTCGCCGCATGCCGGATCGCGACCTCCTACCCCCACTCCACCCGGGGCTTCTTCCGCGACCTCGGCGCCTCCCCGGAGGTCATCACCATCAGCGGCTCGGTCGAGGCCGCCCCCGCCATCGGCCTGGCCGACGCCATCGTCGACCTCACCGCCACCGGCTCCTCCCTGCTCCTCAACGACCTCCGCCCCATCGCCACCATCCTCGAATCCGAGGCCGTCCTCGTCGCCAACCCCGCCACCCACGCCAGCGCCGCCGGCCAGGCGACCATCGACCGCCTCCTCCTCCGCATCCGGGCCGTCAACGCCGCCCGGCGCTATAAATACGTGATGATGAATGCCCCCGCCGAGGCCCTCCCCGCCATCCGCGCCGTCGTCCCCGGCCTGAAATCCCCGACCATCGTCCCCCTCGACAAACCTGGCTGGGTCGCCGTCCACACCGCCCTCTCCGAAGAAGACTTCTGGGAATCCGTCGAACGCCTCCGCGCCGCCGGCGCCACCGAGATCCTGGTCTCCTCATTGGAGAAGCTGCTGTTGTGACGGAATCGGTAGTCGGAAGACGAAAGTCGGTAGAACAAGAGCCGGGAAGCGAGGGGGCTGCGCATGGAGCGTCAGAGGTATCGAGATCTGATTGCCTGGCAAAAGGCAATTGTGCTCGTCGGTGAGGTGTACCGGGTGACGAAGGGGTGGCCACGCGAGGAGGTGTTCGGCCTGACGAATCAGGCTCGATGCTCGGCGGTTTCCGTACCGGCCAACATCGCGGAGGGCCAAGGACGGACTGGGGCGAAGGAGTTCCTCCATCACCTCTCCATCGCCAACGGCTCCCTTTGCGAAACGGAGACCCATCTCCTCATCGGTCAGCAACTCGGGTACATCGAAGACCCAACGTTGACTCCCCTGCTCGAACAAAGCACCGAGGTCGGCCGGCTCATCCACGGCCTGATGCGCAGCCTCAGATAGTTACTGATCCCGATCCCCAGTCCTACCGACTACCGACTCTCGTTCTTTTGTCTTCCGACTTCCGACTTCCGACTCCAACAGGAGCCCCCAATGACCGCCCCCCCCGCCCTCGACCTCACCGCCCTCGTCCGCCCCGCCGTCCACGCCATCTCCAGCTACATCCCGGCCAAGGTCGAGCCCGGCGCGGAGCGGGTCATCAAGCTGGACATGAACGAGTCGCCCTACGGCCCTTCTCCCCGTACACGCGCCGCCCTGGCCGGCTTCGTCGCCACCCAGCGCTACCCGTCCTTCGATGCCATCGAGCTGCGGCAGCACGTCGCACCCTACCTCGGCGTCCCGGTCGAACAGGTGAGCGCCGGTGCCGGCCTGGACGATGTCCTCAACAACCTGATGACCCTGCTGATCGACCCGGGCGACGAGATCGTCATCTCGGAACCCACCTTCGGTGTCTACCGCGCCCTGGCTTCCCTCCGCGGCGGCGTCACGGTCGATGTCCCCCTCACCCCCGCCCCCGACTTCACCCTCCGCCCCGAGGCGATCCTGGCTGCGATCGGGCCCCGCACCAAACTGGTCGTGATCTGCGACCCCAACAACCCCACCGGCAATCCGTTCGACCCCGCCGCCGTCGAGCGGGTCGTCGCGAACGCCCCCTGCCTGGTCGCCATCGACGAGGCCTACGCCGAGTTCGCCGGCACCACGGCGATCGGACTGATGGCCCGCCACGACAACGTCTGCGTCCTCCGCACCATGAGCAAGTTCGCCGGCCTGGCCGGGATGCGCGTCGGCTACGGCGCCTTTCCCCCCGCCCTGATGCCCCTGCTCTGGCGCGTCACCCCCGCCTTCTGCAACCTCTCCGCCGCCTCCCAGGCCGCGGCCGTCGCCTCCCTGGCCGACCTCGATTACCTCCGCCGGGAAGTCGTCGGCCGCATCGTCGCCGACCGCGACGCCCTCGCCGCCGGTCTGCGATCCATCCCCGGCGTCGAGCCCTTCCCCAGCGTCACCAACTTCATCCTCGCCCGCCTCCCCGTCGCCGGCGCCGGTCCGGTCGTCGCCCGCCTCGCCGCCCGCGGCGTCCACGTCCGCTATTTCGGCAATCCCGCCCTCGGCCTGCGCGACTGCCTCCGGGTCAGCATCGGCACCCCCGCCGAACACGCCGTCTTCCTCGACGAACTCCAGGCTGCCCTGGCGGCGAAGGGAATCGCCGCGTGAGCACCCTCCCGACCACCGACCGCCGGGGCCGCATCGAGCGCCAGACTGGCGAGACCTCGGTCACCCTCGACCTCTCCCTAGATCCGACCCCCGGTGCCGCCCCGGGGACGATCACGACCGGCGTCCCCTTCCTCGACCACATGCTCGACGCCATGGCTCGCCACGGCCACCTCGGCCTCGACGTCCGGGCCACCGGCGACGCCGCGATGGACCCCCACCACACCGTCGAGGACGTCGGCATCTGCCTCGGCCTGGCCCTGAAGCAGGCCCTCGGCGACCGAGCCGGGATCGCCCGCTACGGCCACGCCTACGCCCCCCTCGACGAGGCTCTGGCCCGCGTCGTGATCGACTGCTCCGGGCGCCCCTACACCCACTTCGAGGGGACGTTGCCCGAACCCATCATCGGGGCCGGCTTCGCCGCCAGCCTGGTCGAGGAGTTCTGGCGCGCCGTCGCCACCAACGCCGGCCTGACCATGCACGTCGACCTGCTCCGGGCCCGCAACGCCCACCACGCCGCCGAGGCGGTCTTCAAGGCCGCGGCACTCGCCTTGCGCGCCGCCGTCGCACAGACCGGCGACCCGCGCCGGGTCCCCTCGACGAAAGGGATGCTCGCATGATCGCGGTCGTGGACTACGGCGCCGGCAACCTCCGCTCCATCAGTCGCGCCCTGGGATCGCACGGCGCCGAGGTCGTCATCTCCTCCGATCCGGAGATCATCGGCTCGGCCGGCGCCGTCGTCCTCCCCGGCGTCGGCAATGCCGGGCACGCCATGGAGACCCTGGACCGGCTCGGCCTAATCGAACCCCTTCGCGACGTGGCCCGGCGCGGCTCCCCCCTGGTCGGCATCTGCCTCGGCATGCAACTCCTCTTCGGTCACCAGGAAGAAGGCGGCGGCTCGGGCCTTGGCTTCCTGCCCGGCCGCGTCCGCCGCCTCTCCGGCCCCGTAAAAGTCCCCCACATGGGGTGGAACCGCTCCCGCGTCGTCCGCGACGGCCCATATGGCGATGCCGGCGACGAACGGGACTACTATTTCGTCCACTCCTACGTCGTCGAGCCGGAGAATCCGGATGACGTCGTCGCCGAGACCACCTACGGCGAGACATTCCCGGCCATCGTCGCCCACGACAACGTCGTCGGCTTCCAGTTCCACCCCGAGAAGAGCGGCGCCGCCGGTCTCGCCCTCCTCTCCGTCATCGCCGCCGGGAGCGCCGGGCTCGGGCTCTCCGGGCTCGACTTCGCCGCCCTCACCTCCGTCGTCACCGGCGGCACCGCCATCGGCGCCGCAGGCGGCGCCGCTGGGAACCCGATCACCCCATGATCGTCTACCCCGCCATCGACATCCGTGACGGTCGCTGCGTCCGCCTGGTCGAGGGCGACTTCGGCCGCGAGACCGTCTTCTTCGACGACCCGGCCGCCGCCGCCCGCCGCTGGCACGCGGCTGGCGCGACCTGGCTCCACGTCGTCGACCTCGACGCCGCCCGCTCCGGCGCCCCGGTCAACGTCGATGCCGTCCGTCGCATCCGCGCCGCCGTCCCGATCCCGATCCAGTACGGCGGCGGACTCCGCACCCTGGCCGATGTCGAGACGATGATCGCCGCCGGCATAGACCGGGCCGTCCTCGGC
>JACCVE010000294.1 GCA_013698285.1 Chloroflexia bacterium
CCGCGTCCGGCTCGCACCGGATCACCCGCTCGATGGCGCCGAGAGCATCCTCGGCCCCCGTCGGCACCCCGAGGGTGATGCCGTGGTCGATCGCGGCGATGAAGGAACGGCCGCTGGCACGGTCGAACAGCCGGCCGAGGCGGAGACTGGCACCACTCATACGGGTCCTTTCGAGGACATCGACAACTTGGTCGGGGGCGGGCCGCCACCCCGGTCGACGGTCCGGCGACGCTGTGTTCCCACGAATCAGCGTGGGGCGGATCATACGGACGCCTCCCCGGCCCGTCAAGCGGTGGTGCGCGTGGCGTCCGCCACCTCGGCAGCCGATTCGACCAGTCCCGAACGTGCCGCCCGAGCGGGCGGTCCTCGGGGCCGAAGCCCGGTCCGGCCGCCCCGCCCTGTGGCGCCCACCGCCCCCGCCCACTCCCGGGTGACCACACGTCGCTGGCCCGGCAATGTCGAGATGTGACCGTGGGGCCGTTGACATCCCCCGCCTGCCCGACCTAGACTCGGAAATAGAACACATGTTCGTTTATGGGGGCCATGGGCAACGCGCGGGAACGTGATGGCGGCGGCCATCGCGCCGGGTGCGGCGGGGTGGGGGAAGGCGAGGGCATGGGGACTCGACACCAGGGGACAAGCGGCCAGGGACGGCAGGGTGAGGACGGGGCCGGGGACCTGCCCGCGCCATCGGCGTCAGATGACCGGCGTGTCGCTCATCCAGACGGCGACACCGTGACCGGTGTCCCGGACGGGGTGCGACCCAGGTCCTCGTATCGCAGCGTGGAAATGGCCCGAGAACCGGTGTCGTCCAGCATGAGATGCGACACGACGAGTCACACCCTCCCAGACCCCCCGGTCGCCGGTCCGGCGACCACCACCCTCTGCCCGGACCCCGCGACGGTCGGCCCCGACCCGGTGACGGTCGGCCCCGACCCGGTGACGGCAACTTCCCGGCAGGTCGGGGTCCTCCCCGTCAGCTCCGACGGTGGCGCTGATATCACGATCGCCGGTGGTTCCGGCGACGGTGCCTCGATGCGGCCCAGCGCCGCCGGCGATGCCATCACGCGAGACGATGCCGGCGAGACCGGCCTGGCGCCGGGGATCGGCGGGGGGCGCCTGGTCGCCCCGATTGCCTGGCAGACCGTCTCGCCCGAACTCGATGCCCGGATGGCGATCCTGGCCCGGCTGGCGCGGGCGGGGGACCGGGACGCGCGGGACCGCCTCTACGCCCTGTTCGCCCCCCGTATCGCCCGCTACGCTCGTCGCTTCGCCGGCGACGGCTGGAGGCTGGACCCCGCCTGGGACAGCGACGACCTCCTCCAGGAGGGCTACCTGGTCTTCATCGATCTGGTCGCCAGTTGGCCCGGCGGCCCCTCGTTCGCCGCCTACGCCCTCGGCTACCTGCCCTGGCGGCTGCGCAACGCGGTCCGCCGCCTGAACGGCCCGCGCCCTCGGGCCTTTCCCGCCCCGGCCGTCGCGCTGGCCGAATTGGCCGACCACTCGGCCGAGGCCGCCGAGGCGATCGTCCTACTGGAGACCGTCGCCGCCGCCCTGCCGACCCCGGACGGCGAGGTCCTGCTCTGGCGCGTCCGCGACGGCGAGGCGGTTGGCGTGATCGCCGACCGCCTCGGCATCAGCCGCCGCACCGTCTCCCGCTCCTGGCACCGCACGATCACGACGCTGCGCGAGTCGTTGGGGGAGGGTAGGGACGATGGGCGGGAGGCGGAGGGGGCGTGATGGAATTCTCGCGACAGTCACGACCTTGTCCCCGGTCAACCTGGAGGTGAACCATCACGTGCACCAGAGGAAGAACGTTTCGGTGATAGGTGAGCGGCGCTGTCGTATCTCAGGTACGCACCTGAAGGGGGTGAGCCTGACTTGACTGGGGGACGCGGGCTGTCCGATGTAGCTGGCAGAGCCCAGCCACTCGCGATCCAACCATGCTCCTCTAGGCTTGCGTGCGCAACCGCGGGTTGCCGACTTCGTCGAGGCCGAGGTGGACTAGGTAGAGCGAGAGGAAGAGCGCCATCAGCGTTACCACGGGCGTCAGCCACCACCACCAGAGGTTGAGGAAGATGGCGCTGTAGCTCAGGGCCCAGTAGATCATCATCCCCAGCGTCATCTCTTGCTGGGGCCCGAGGCCCAGGATCGAGAGGCCGGATTCGGCGAGGATGGCGGCGATGAAGGCGTTGAGGAAGTTGGCGCCCAGCCAGGCCATCATGTGGGGGAGGAGCTCGCGGGCGACGATCTCCATGTCTCCCATGCCGGAGAGGCGAGCCACCTGGACGAAGGGGCGCTCCTTCAAGCTCAGCGCCTGCGAACGCACGGCGCGGGCGGGCCAGGCCCAGGCGAAGATGCCGATGATCAGGGCCATGTCCAGGACGCCGACCCCCCGCACCAGGGAGGCGATCAGGATCAGAAAGAGCAGAGAGGGCACGGAGAGGAAGACATCGATCAGGACCCGCAGCACGGCATCGACCATCCCGCCGAAATAGCCGCTGACCAGCCCGATCAAGGCGCCGATCACCGTGCCGATCGCGGCCGCGATCAGCCCCACTTGGAGTGAGTTGAGTACGGCTTCGGTCCACTGGACGGCGACGCTCTGGCCCAGCGAGGTGGTGCCCAGGATCGCCTCCGCGCTGGGTTCCTGCCGTGCGCGGACTGCCCCCGTCCGGCGATCCGCCTGCTCGATTCCCAGGCTTCCCACCAGCGCCACGGCGGTGATGATGAGGAAGACGACCATTCCCAGCACGAACTTCCGGTTCCCCACGAGGTGGGCCAGGAATCGTCGCTGCCCGAAATCTGGCGGGTAGATGAGTTCGTCGGTGGTAACGGCGGGTACGGCGGCCATGGTCATGACCTCGCGGCGCGGATGCGCGGATCGATCAGCGGGTTCACCAGGTCGAGGAGGAGATTGACGGCGGCCGTGGAGACGACGAGGAGGAGTACGCTGCCCTGGAC
>JACCVE010000299.1 GCA_013698285.1 Chloroflexia bacterium
GATCGATACCCCGCTCTGCCTCTCCTACTAGACGATCGAGAACCGGGGCTCGATCCCCCATGACATCCGGCCCCTGATGGGTGACTGGGTCTACGGCTGCGATGTCTGCCAGGAGGTGTGCCCCTACACCAAGGCGGCCCGGCCCGAGCCGGACCCCGCGTTCCTGCCCCGGTCGGTCGAGAATGCCTATCCCTCCCTCCGCTGGCTCTTGCGGATGACCCAGGACGAGTTCCGCGCCACCTACGCGGGCACGGCCGTGCCCCGGACCAAGCGGCGCGGCCTGGCCCGAAACGCCGCCGTCGCGCTGGGCAATGTCGGGTCGGCCGACGACGTGCCATACCTTGCCGATGCCCTGCGGCATCACGATGAGGCCCTCGTCCGGGGTCACGCCGCCTGGGCGCTGGGGCGGCTCGGTGGACTGGTAGCACAGACAGCCCTCGTTCGTGCAAGGACCGCTGACGACGACCCCTCGGTACGCGCCGAGGCAGACGCGATGCTGGAGGCATGTGGATAGTGGGCGATTGGATCAGGAAACCTCGCCGCGGGCGGTGAGGGCCTGGGCACGGATGCCTCCCAGTTGTCGCTGATGATCGGCGTCATGCGCCAGGCCCCACGTGAAGATGCCCTTGGCGTTCACCCAGCCGGACGTCGACCAATAGGCCGTCCCGATGTCCAGGTGAGGCTCATCGGGCCACATCTCCAGGCTTGCCAGGCGGATGCGGCGGCTCTCGACCAGGCGCTGCCGACACCGCGCGAGGGTCGTCATCGAGGGCCAGGGCGTTTCGTATCGAGGTCGACCGTGAAAGGGCACCCCCCGCGCGAACTCGGCGGCGACGGCGGCGTATTCATCGCCCGACGCCGTCGTGTGGGCCACGACGTGACCGAAGGTCCAGGCCAGACCCGTCTCCGACGGATCGGCCGACGCCTCGTCCCGTGCGGACGGGTCGGCGGGGACAAAGGGGACGTCGGCGTCGGCCATGCCGTCCAACAGGTCGAGCATTGCCGAGACTGATTTCTCCGTCAGGTCTCGGAGTTGGCTCATGTCGAGCCTGGCGGCAAGGTCATTCATCGAGACCTCACCGCGCTTGACTGATGTGAAGTCCAGCATCGGGATTCCTCCGTGGTGAGCATTGGAGAGACCGGGTCGAGCGCGTGACCGAACGGGTCCGCGCAATCGCCTAGGCGGCTTGGGAGGCGGCGGTTTCTCGGCGTCCGCGGGTGAGATAGTGGGTGACGGAGGCCACCCGGCTGCCCAGTGCGGCGGCGGTATCGAGATCGCTCTGGGGTGGGGCGAGGTCCGCGGCCTGGTCCTTGTTCGCCTGAGCTATCGCCCCCAACCAACCCCCGAGGCGGTTGAGGTCGTCGGGACTGCCGGCGCTGGTGTCCCAGCCGCCCTTCATGCCGCGGCTGACCCAGATCATGCCGTGCTGGGCGGCCAGGATCGAGAAGTATATGAGGGTGTTCAACTTGTCACCGCCCATGTGGCCCGATGTCGTGAATCCGGCGGCCACCTTACCCAGCCAGCGGTCCGCGAGCCATGCCCCCGACGAAGCATCGGCGAAGGTCTTGAACGGCCCGGATGGTCCACCCATGTAAGTCGGCGCCCCGAAGATGATCGCGTCGGCACGCTCCAGCGTCTCCCAGAGCGCGTCATTCACGTCGCTGACGTCGAGGAGATCGACGGACGTGTCCGCGACGGTGGCGGCGCCGCGGGCAACGGCTTCGGCCTGCATGGTGGTGTGGCCATAGCCACTGTGGTAGGCGACGGCGACGCGGATGGTCGGTGACGACATGCTGATCCTCCAACATCAAGGCCGGGTAAAATCGTTGCGTATACATCAATTGCATACGCAACTAGACGATGGTAGCACGAGATCGTTGCGACCGCAACAGCATCGCCGTACACTCGTCGCGGCGGGGTAGGACAGAGCCGCGTCCGACGGGAGGATCGATGACATCGCGACCGGACGACCTGAGGCTGGCGGCCTACCGATCCTTCATCACCGCCCACGCCGAGGTCGTGGGCCAGATCGAGCGGGAACTCTCGGCGGCGGGCGTCATCTCACTCACCTGGTATGACGTCCTGATCGAGCTCTACGAATCCCCGAATCGCAGGCTCCGACTCCGAGACCTGGCACGGGCCGTCGTCCTCAGCCGCAGTGGGCTAACGCGGACCGTGGACCGGCTGGAGCGTGCCGGCCTGCTGCGCCGCGAGCCCGACCCGACGGACCGGAGAGGAGCATTCGCCGTCATCAGCGAGGACGGCATCGCGGCGATGCGAGCGGCCTGGCCCACGTATGCGCTCGGTATCGTCAATACGTTCGCACGCCACCTGGATGATGATGAGGCCCGGGTCATCACGGCCGCGTTCGAGCGAATCAGAGTCGCTACCAGGGAGGGGTAAGAGGGGGCGCGTCGCGATGCACCCGGAGGGATGATCCGACAGCTGGCCCTCGTGACACCGGGCCGACGTCACGTCCCGAGCGTCTCGCCGCCGTCTCCGAGGAGGGCCGTCACCTCATCCCGAGTTGGCAGGGACGCCTGTGCGCCGAGGGCGCGGGTCGAGAGGGCGCCCAGGGCGTTCGCCAGGCGGGCAGTGGCCGTCCAGTCCAGGCGGCGGGCCATTCCGTGGGCGATCCCGGCGGCGAACGCGTCCCCCGCGCCGGTGACATCGACCGCCTCGACCGCGAAGGCAGGTACGTCGATAGTCTCGCCGCGGGTCACGATCCGGCACCCGTCTGGCCCCCGGGAGATGGCGAACGCGCGCAGGTTGCTCCCCCGCATCAGCCGTTGGACGGTCCGGGTGGCGGCGTCGAGGTCGGTTTCGCCGAGGAGGCGCAGGGTCTCGCCCTGGTTACCGACCACCGCGTCGTGGCGGAAGGTGACCTCGACGGCGTCGGGTTCGCCCGCGGACGCGACGTGCGTCAACGTGCCGAGTAGGCGGGTCCGGGGATCGACGTGGGCCGGGAGGTCGGTGACCCAGCGCCGCAGCGCGTGGTCGGTCACGTCGAGGACGACAAGGTCGTGCCCGAA
>JACCVE010000302.1 GCA_013698285.1 Chloroflexia bacterium
CTCCAGGGCAACCCGAACAACGCTTGAATGTTTCTTATAATCACGGCACGGAATCGATCACTCTCAGGCCTGTCAACGTCCTCCGCTGTGCGTTGCGCTTGACATTTTCGCCGGTACCGATCATCGGATCCTGCGTCTCTAGGACCACTTGGCGGACTTCCACTTCATGTCGAACTCCTTTCTGGATGACTGTGGGCGTCTTATTGCGCCCGCAAACGTTCCGGAGGTCTAACGGTCTATCTGCTCCCCGTCTCTAGGACCACTTGGCGGACTTCCACTTCATGTCGAACTCCTTTCTCCTCAACGGGAGGACGGATGTGGACTGGACTGCCCTTTACGAATGCTGCGACATCCGCTTCGGTGCCCGTTCGTCATATGAGAAATTCGTCATCCGATAGGCCTACATCGATCTTATGACCAAGGGGACTATCGGTCAAGAGATCGGACTATACGAACACCCATCCGGAGGTCATAGGACCTGAGTACTTCCCTAGGATGGCCGTACCAGCCAAGTGGCGGGTCGCCTGTGACAAAGGTCTAAAATGGAACGCCGGCGATCGAGGTGAGGATGATGCTGAGTGGCCCGTGGCGGTGGGACGAACGGGGGGCACGGTGATTAGAGGGGCCGGGACGGCATTGCGAGTGGTGATCGCCGTCCAACAGGCCGGGAAGTACGCATCTGCCGCCAGCGGCGATACGGTGGAGGTCGTCCAACGTCCAGGCAGCGCCCTGTCGGTCCTCTTGGTGGATGGGCAGGGGAGTGGGCCCGGTGCCAAGGCGCTTAGCTTGCTCCTCACCGGTCGGGCCGCGTCCCTCGTCCGCGATGGGGCACGGGACCAAACGGTCCTCGACAGTGCCCACGACTTTCTCCTGGCACACCGGAACGGACTCGTCTCGGCGACCGTTGACTTGGTGACTATCGACCCGGTCGCGAGCGAGCTGCGAATCGCTCGCCATGCCCTCGCCCCAGCCGTGGTCGGAGACGATGTCGGGTTCAGGATGACGGGCCCAGTGAGTGGTCCGATCGGACGCTGGCAAGTCGAACCAGCCGCGACGTTTCGGACCGGGATCGTCGCGGGGACGACGCTGGTGGTCACCTCGGACGGCGTCGCCCACGCCGGTGACCGGCGGGGCGGGTCGCCACTCGATTTGGCGCATGCGCTCACGGCGGCCGGACTGGCTGGGGCGACGCCCGGGGAGATCGGTGAGTTCGTGATGGGCTTGGCCCGGGATCGCGATCATGGACGACCGGCGGATGACATGACGGTCGTCGTGGTCGGTGTCCGTGCCGATGCGGACCCGGACCGGTCGATGACCATGCGGGTGTCGCTGCCGGTGACCAAGCGTGGTTCACAATGATCGGCGAGGAGCCTCAGGTGCCGGGCGCCCTCAATGGGCTCCCCGACCGGGTCGTCGTGATCGGCCCCTGCGCGGCCGGCAAATCGACGCTCGTCGATTCGCTCCGTGGCCTTGGCTACGACGCCGTCGTGTCTGGCCAGGAGCACAGCGACATTCCGACGCTCTGGCGACGGGCTCGCCCATCTGTCCTCATCGCCTTGTCAGTGGACCTGCGGGAAACGTCGCGCCGCCGAAGCCGGCCGTGGCCGGAGGCGTTACACGATCGCCAGCGGGAGCGATTGCGGGCCGCCTTCGCTGAGGCGACGGCGGTCATCGACACGTCGGCGATGACGCCGATGTCCGTCCTGGCGGCGACGACGCGGATCTTGCGGGAGAAGGGCGTCTTCCCGGTGGGAATCGCGCCCCTGCATGTGGAGCCGACCGGCGATCGGGCCTAGTTGGCGCTGAACCGCCGGCCGGGGTGTTCGAGGGCGACGCCCGAGGCCCCCTGTTCGGCGAGCAGGGCCCGCTCACGGCGCAGGATGGCGAGGATGATTCCGAGACGATCGACCGGGGTCGCCGCTTCGAGGATCGTTTGCGATTCCCAGGGATTGGCTCGCAGGCGGGCGGCGACCCAGTAGCCGAGTTCCGCCGGGTCGTCGGGCATCGAGTCCAGGTCAAGCTCGATCGGGGATCCCATGATCGCGCCGAGCACGTCGAGGTAGGCCGTGAAGGCCGTCCGCACCCTGGCGACGAGTGGCACGGCGGCGCCCGGTTTGGTACGTTCCTCCTCAAGGACCCGTACCTGTCCCATCAGATACGGTTTGTCCCAGGACGACGCGAGGACCTCGAAGCGCCGGAGGCCCTGCAGGACGACCAGGACCCTACCATCCGGTAACGACTGGCGACCGGCGATGGCGGCCGTCGTGCCGATGGTATGGATGGTCGGTTGGTCACCGACCTCGGACCCGACCTTCGTCAGGACGATCCCGATCCGCTGGTCGTCGAGCGGCAGCTCGTCCATGTCAGCCAACATCGCCAGGTACCGTGGCTCGAAGAGATGGAGTGGCAGGAGGGCGCCGGGAAAGAGGACGTTCGAGAGCGGGAAGAGCGGCAACGACTGGGACTGGGTCATAGTGGGTGTCCTTCCCGGATCGGCTGGCGCCACGCTGACCACGTTCTCGCCCGGCGCGCCACGGCTACCAGCATTGTCGCCCGGTCGTGGGCTCACTAGAATGCCGTCATGGTGAACCATCGCCGGGCGTTCGTCACTTGGATATTCGTGGCCTGGGCGACGGTCGCTCACCTTTTCGCGTGGCCGATGGTCTCCGTCTCCCAAGAGACCGGCACGCCGGCGGCGGACCAGGACCGGACCCTGCGCCTGGCCGGGCCGTCGTCCGGGTTGGCGAGGCTCGACCCCAGGTTCGCGCCGGACCAACCGACCGCCGAGATCCTGCGCTTGGTATTCGCGGGCCTCGTCCGCTTCGACGCGGATCTGAATCCCGTCCTCGACCTGGCGGAGCGTATCGATGTCTCGGCCGCCGGGCAACGCTACACGGCGGTCCTCCGGCC
>JACCVE010000310.1 GCA_013698285.1 Chloroflexia bacterium
TCGACATCGCCCACCTGCGCCACCGGGAGACGGCGACGCTCTCCGGCGGGGAACGGCAGCGGGTGGCTGTCGCCGCCGCGCTGGCCCTGCAGCCCTCGATCCTGGTGCTGGACGAACCGACCAGCCAACTGGACCCCCACGGGGCGGAGGACGTGATCGCGGCCCTGGTCCGCCTCAACGAGGAACTGGGGCTGGCGGTGGTGCTGGCGGAGCACCGCCTGGAGCGGGTCGTCGCCCACGCGGACAGGATGCGGTTCGTCGCGGGGCCGGGCGTCACCCCTATCGACGGGTCCCCGGCAGCGGTGCTGTCCCAGATGGACCCGGTCTCCGTGCCGCCGGTCGTCGCGCTGGGCCGGGCGATGGGTTGGGACCCGCTGCCGCTGACGGTCAGGGCGGCGCGGGCGGCGGCCGAGGAAGATGGGAGACGGCCGGCCTCGCCGCCGGCCGATCCGGCGATCGGAGGTGAGCCGGTCGTGCGGGTGGCCGGTCTGGCGACGGGGTACGGGCCCCGCACCGTGCTGCGGGGGGTCGATCTCGACCTGCGTCCCGGCGAGCTGGTCGCCCTGGTGGGGCGGAACGGGAGTGGCAAGACGACGCTGCTGCGGTCGCTGGTCGGGCTTCATCGTCCCGTGCGGGGGACCGTCCGGGTCGGCCCACACGACGCGACCCGGACCGAGACGGCGACCCTGGCCCGGGTGGTGGGCTATGTCCCCCAGCAGCCGGACCGGCTCTTCTTCGCCCCGACGGTGCGGGAGGAACTGGCGTTCACCCGCCACCACCTGGGAGCCGGTGGGGAAGACATCGATGCCCTGCTCGACCGGCTCGACCTGGCCGGGATGGCCGAGCGGAACCCGCGAGACCTCAGCGGCGGCGAGCGGCAACGGGCGGCCCTGGCCGCGATCCTGGCCGGCGGCCCCCGGGTCCTCCTCCTCGACGAGCCGACCCGGGGCATGGACGCCGCCTGGAAGCGGTCCCTCGGCGCGATGTTGCGGCGGTGGTGCGCCGAGGAGGGGATGGCTGTCCTGATGGCGACGCACGACATCGAGTTGGTGGCCAGGTTCGCGACCCGGGTGGTGATGCTGGGCGACGGCGAGGTGATCGCCGACGGCCCGTGCCGCGAGGTGCTACCCGCCTCACAGAGCTTCGCTCCCCAGGTCAACCGCGTCTACGGCGGGACGATCCTAACGGTCGAGGACGTGGTGGGCGGTCTCGGACCCAGGCTGGGGTAGGGGGTAGAGTCCGCCCGGAGATCGGGACCGACGGCAGACCGTCCATCAAGCGGCATTCTCCTCGACCCGGTCCCGGCCGCCGCCGGTGCAGACGAGGAAGAGGCCCGCGGCGAGGACTAGGCCGACGGTCCATGCGGCGAAGCGGTCGTCGCCCGGCACGACGGGCCAGCCCCAGCGGCGCTGGTTATCAGTCAGGTCATCGAATTGGATACCGCCGATGGCGATGAAGGTCGCCATCGCGTAGGCGACCGGGGGCAACCAGGAGATCGAGGGCCCGAGCAGGCGGGCGGTCAGCAGCGACAGCCCGGCGTAGCCCGCCAGGTTGCGGACCATCACCCAGTCGGTCCAGGCGTCCGACTCGGCGCCGTTGGCCCAGGCCAGGGCGACCGCGGCGACGGCGAGGAGCGCCGCCATGTGGCCGAGCCGGAGGGCGGGGAGACGGAAACTGGTGATCCGCTCGGTCTCGCCGAAGGGGGAGCGGGCGCTGATCCCGATCGCGGTCGCGGCACCGACCGGGGCCATGATGAGCAAGATCTTGGTGATCCCCGGGTCGGTCGATTGGTCGAGCAGGTACCAGCCGACGTAGGCCGAGGCGATCATCACCGCCAGGGCGGTGCCCAGCAACCGGGAGCGCAAGTAGAGCGTGACGAGGCGGACGAGGGGCGCCCCGGTGAACCGGTTGGTGATCAGGCGGTTCGCGGCAGGGCGGAGCGAGGCAAGACGATGGTTGTTCATGGCAGGTCCTCCAACGTCAGGTCTCCCGCCCGCAGGGCGACGAGGTTATCGGCGAACCAGGCCCGTTGCTGGTCGAGGGGCAAGGCGGCGAAGCGGTCGATGGCGGCGGTGATCTCGGACCGCATGGCCTGGATCTCGGGCGTCTCGGGCACGAACCCCTGGAACATCATCGGGTTGGGGACCATCTCGCAGGTGATGATCTGGCCGCGCTCGTCGGGGTAGCCGGAGCCCGGGGAGACGCGATGGGCAAGCGCTTGGATGACGACGAACCGCGCGTTGGTCTGCCACCCCGCGCACGACTCCGGAGTCGAGTCGAAACGGCCCGATCCGGGGATGACGAGTTGCTCCGCCAGCCAACCCGACGAGGTGGTGATGTCGTCGGTCAACCCGGTCCAGAGGTAGAACCGGAACGTCCCGTCGGCGGACACGCCCGTCTGGCCGGAGGCACCCGTCGGCAATGCCCGGACGACCCCGCCTGGGACTCCGGCGATCGGGGCGACCAGCGCCCCGATGGTCGCCGCATACCCGGGGAGGAGCGGTTCGAGGGCGGGGTGGACGCAAACCTGGATCGTCTCCGTCTGGCAGACGGGTTCGTAGGTCACCAGGCGTGGTCGCATCCAGCCGTTCTCGTGTTGCGCGGCGGGGACCAGGGGCGTCGCCGCGGCCAGGGCGAACACGGCGGCCGCGACGACCGCTCCCTGGCTCGCCCTCGTGACGCTGCGCAGGAGGGCCAGAGCGGAGAACGCCACGGCCCCGACGGCCAGCATCCACGCCGTCATCGGGATGAAGATGTCCGGCTGGAACTGCTGGTACAGACCGACGTCCGATGGCCAGTACGTGCCGAACGCGCTGTACGGGGTGAGGTATTTCAGATCGAACACCTGATCGTCGGGTTGGAGGGCGACGAGTCCGACGACGATGCCGTACAGGGCGACGGTGACGACGGGTGGGACGAACCGGCTGGGGACAGTGACGCCGACGGCGTAGCCGATCGCGCCGGCCGCCGCGATCACGGCGACGCCGAGGGCGAGGGCGTCCCACATCGGTCCGCCCCAGGTGGCTGCCCGGGCGACGGGGAGCAAGGCGTAGACGCCATAGGTGACGTAGGCGAGGATGGCCCACGCGGTCGTCCCGACCCAACGCGCCAGGTCACGCCGGATCGCGTGCCCCGGCATTGTCACGAGCAGGTCGCCCATCCTGCGACGTCCCTCGCGACCCCCTTCCCAGGCCAAGAGACCGGCCACGACCGGCGCGAGCAAGACCGCCGTGAAGGCGACGTTGAGACTCGCGGCTGGCCAGAGCAAAGACGATGTGGACTCGACGTAGACATTCAATGCGAACCAGATCACCGCGAAGAAGACCGGCACGGCGAAGAGCCCGGCCCCGCGCCGGACCTCGATCCAGACCAGGCGGAGAGTGGTGAGGACGACATCGCTCGGCGAAACGCGGTGGGTGACGAGGGGAATGGCCATGGCGTGGGACCTCCGGACGTGAGGGGACAGTGGTTAGGCGAACGAGGTCATGGCAGGTCGGCGAGGCTCAGGGTCCCGGCGAGCAGGCCGGCCAAGTGGACGTCGAACCACCGGGATTGGGCGGCCGTGTCCAGGGCGTCGAAGCGGGTCACGTAGCCGTTGATCGTCCCGTCTGCCCCGGTCTGGTCGCTGTTGGCAAGACCGAACAGGTCGGGCTCACCGGCCTGGAGGAGCAGCCAGCGAGAGATGACGGACTGGGCCATCGCTCCCTCCTCGGTGACCGTCGTCTCCTCCCGCATCGTCGTTGGGCCCGTTTCGAGCCAGTGCGCGACGTAGAACATTGACCATCCGATGTCGGTGTTGAGCCAGAGCCCGATGGTCCCCACCGGCGGTGGTGTTGAGGGTAGGCCGATCAGAGGGGACGGATCGTTCTGGATCACGGTGGTCGGTACGCCGGGCCGGCCGGCGATCGGGTCCAGGACGCGGTTCGTCCGACCCGCCAGTTCGTCGAGCCAGCCTTCATAGGCCGGGTGGACGCAGACCGCGATCCGGTCCCCGGCGCAGGTCGGCTCCCAGGCGGCGGCGGGGTGCGTCTCGGCGTGGCGCTGGAAGGCGGAGCCAAAGGGGTCGGTCGCTGTGCGCCGGACCACCTCCTCCGCGCCGCCGAGGGAGACGACCAGGCTGATCGCCAGCGCGATCGCCGGGCCGAGTGTGGGCCGGGGCCGCATCGAAGCCAGGGAGAGCATTACCCCGGTGCCGCCCAGGAACCACAGCGACTGCCACATTCCCACTGCCGGCCAGATCCCGTAGGAGACATCACGGGAGGTCTCGGCGATGGGGGAGAGGTAGCGCCGTTCGCCGAAGAGGTCGTCGAGCCGGGGGGCGATGGTCAGGACAGTCATGTCGTGACCGGCGACGGTGCCGACGTAGAGCTGACCGAGGAAGAGGAGCAGGACGATGACCGGGGCGATGAACCGGCTGGGGAACCAGGTCCCGGCCGCGAAGCCGATCGCGGTGTGGGCCACGATGGCCGTCAGGCCGACGATCAGCGGCCACCATTCCGGTCCGCCCCAGGTCGCCCGCATCGCGGTGACGATCAGGACCGGGATCACCAGGATCGCGTAGGTGAGCGCGGCCGTGATGGCCAGGCCGGCCCAGGTGGTGACCCGTCTCGCCGCCGTGGGCAATGGGGTCGTGCCGAGCAACTCGTCGACGCCGGTGCGGAGGTCCCGAGTCGCCATCCAGGCCGCCGCGCCGGCGAAGAGCGGGCCGAGGTAGGTCACCGTGTCCCGCAGCGACACCACCTCCTCGGGCCAGACCGCGATCGGGGAGGAGAACTGGTCCCGAAGCACGGCGTACAGCGCGACCAGGCCGACCGGCATGAGCCAGAGGGCGAAACCGCGCCGGAACTCCAGTCCGACCAGGCGGGGGTCGGCCCCGCCCGCCATGGTCCATCGACGCCTTGGGAGAGCGGTGGGAGAAACGGTCGTGCTGGCCATCGTTACCCCGTTCTTGTGCTGGCTGGATCGCGGGCGTGTCGCCCGTGCGGCCGGTGCGGCCGGTGCGGTCAGGGCAGGTCAGCGAGGGTCAGTCGGCCCGCGAGGAGGTCGGTGAGGTATCGGTCGAACCAGAGACCGCGTTCGGCGGGGGAGAGGGCGGCGAAGCGGTCCAGGTACGGGGTGAGGGGTTCACCGCTGTATTGGAAGTACAACCCATAATCGTCGGTGAGCTCATCGACTTCGCCCGCCTGGATCAGTAGCCAGGTCACGACGACCTCTTGAGCCAACTGGGCTTCTTCGGGCAATGCGAACTGGCGCTCGTCATAGCACGACTGGATGGAGCACCGGGCAATGTCCCGCATTGCCTCGTCGACCCCGGCGTTCCCCGACCAGAGATAGAACGGCACCGTGCCCTCCGGACTGACGATGTCGACCGGCGTGTAGCGGGGGGTCGGGTCCAGTTGGGTGATGGCGACCGGCGCACCGGGCCGGCCCGCGATCGGGGCGAGCACGCGATCGGAACGGGTCACGACCTCGTCCATCCACGCCCCGTAGGCCGGATGGAGGCAGACGGTGACCGGGTCGCCCTGGCAGGTCGGAACGAAGGTGGCGGGCGTGGCGGCTCGCGTGTGGTTCGCGAAGGCGGTGAAGAAGTAGAGGCTGCCGGGGGTGCGTTGGACGATCTCAGTGGCGCCGCCGAGGGAAACGGTGAGCCCGGCGATCAGGGCCAGGAACGCGCCAGCCGACCGGCGCGTTCGCAGGGCGACCAGGGCGAGCATCACCACGGACCCGCCCAGCAGCCACATCGTCTGCCACATTCCGACGGCAGGCCAGATGCCGTAGGCCAGGTCTTCCGACGTTTCGGCCACCGGGGAGAGGTAGCGGCCCTCGCCGATCAGGTTGTCGAGACGGGAGACGAGGGTCAGGATGGTGGCCCCGTTGCCGGCGAACTCCCCGACGTAGACCTCGCCGAGGAAGAGGAGGACGGTCATCACCGGGGCGGTGAAGCGGCTCGGGAACCAGGCGCCGAAGGCGAACCCGACGGCGGTGTGGGCGACCATCGCCGAGAGACCGACGATGATGGGCCACCACTCGGGCCCGCCCCAGGTGGCGCGGGAGGCGGTCAGGGTCATCAGGGGGACGGCGACGACCAGTCCGGTGAGCAGGGCCGCCAGGGCCGTCCCGGCCCAGGTCGCGACCCACCGCCGGGGAGCGGGCAGGGGAGTCGTCTCCAGGAGTTCCCCGGCGCCCCGGCGGTGTTCCCGGGCCGCGACCCAGGCCGCGGCCCCGCCGAAGACGGGGCCGAGGTAATCGAGGGCGGTCCGGATCGTGACGCTGGTCTCGACCCAGAGGGAGACTGGGGTCGTGAAGTCCTGGCGGATGATGAACCAGAGTGGGATGAGGGCCAGCGGGATCAACCACGTGGCCACGCCGCGCTTGAATTCTAGACCGACCAGGCGGCGCGGTGACCAACCCGTCTTCGACCGTTGTCGGATACCGCCGAGCGGCGCCGCCGTGCTTGCCATCGTGCGTCTGACCTTTCGTCGTGAGGAAGACCCGCGGTGATCGGGATTCGGCCCAGGTGGTGGAGATCGGCGGTGTCGCGTCCGTGGTGAGTCGTCACCGGCAATAGGCACCGGCGGTGTGGGAGATCGGCATTGGGGATCGCGGGTCGCTACGCGGCCTCGGGGCGCTGGTCGGCCCCGGGATGGGGGCCGGGTCGTGCGCCGCTGAACGCCGGGTCGGCGGGTGGTGTTCGCCCATCGGACGGGAGTCCGGTCGGCGCCAGCGGCTCACATGACCAGAGGTCGGTCTCGTCGGCCCCGGTCCCGGCGTCAGGATCGGTGGGATGGGGGATGACGCGGTCCCACAGGGCCAGTCCGGGCCGGCCACCGAGGGGCACGACGACGGCGATCATGGCGCCGAGGGCGACCGCGAAGGCGATGTCTCCCGGCAGGTCGCGCAGCAGTCCCAGCATCGCGTCGATGCCGACCATGGCGGGGAGCGGGGTCGGGCCGCTCGTCAGGAGGGACATCACTGACGCGCCTGCCGCAGGATG
>JACCVE010000337.1 GCA_013698285.1 Chloroflexia bacterium
GGCGGAGACCATCGCGGCGCTGGAGGTGGTCAATCTGGTCCGCACGCCGCTTGGCGCATCGCTGGAGGCCGTCGCCGGGGACCTCGGCACCTCGCCTGGGCCCAAGATCGTGGTCTTCGTCACGGACGGTGAGGAGACCTGTGGCGGTGACCCGGCCGCCGCGATCCAGACCCTGATCGCCAGCGGGATCGACGTCCGGGTCAACATCGTCGGCTTTGCCCTCGACGACGCGGCTCTCAAGGCCCAGTTCGAGGGCTGGGCCCAACTCGGCAATGGCCGGTACATCGACGCCGCCGATGGGGCGGCACTGGCCGCCGCCGTCGCCGAAGCCGTCCAGCCGACATTCGATGTCCTGGATCAGAGCGGCGAAGTCATCGCCCGGGGCCAGGTCGGCGGGATTGCGATCGGCCTGCCGCCGGGGACCTACAGCGTCGACATCCGGACCGACCCGGTCCGCCGGTTCGACGGGGTCATCGTCCGGTCGGCCGAGGAGACGACCGTCACGCTGACCAACGACCGGGCGACTGCCATGTCGAGGTGGTCGAGCCAGGCAGACATGGCGCCGGCGATGGTACCTCGCAGCGTCCTGCGACGCGGCCATCATCGTGTGCGGTCTCGCCCGTCAACCCGCCCCACTCTCTGTGACACCCTCCCTCTCAAGAGCAGGATGCGACCGTGCCCGACGGTATCCGCGCGACCGGCGAGCTGAACATGGAGGACGTGGCCAAGCATCGGACGTACTCGGACGCCGAACTCGACGAGTGGGTAGCGGAAGGTTTGATCGGGCCGGCCCAAGCTGCCTCTATCCGGTCCCGCACCGACCGCCGGGACCATCTCCGGGACCCCGTGGCGTTCGTGATCCCCGGCGCAGGAGGCGAACTCCACGGGACACTGCCCGGCGACACGCCGGCCGCCGGGACCAAAAGCTCGCCGGGCGAGCGGCTCCAGCAGATCGCCTACTACATCGGCGGGTTCACGATCCTGTTCGCCTTCACCATCTTCGTCGGGCTCGGATGGGAAGATTTGGCGGACCCCACCCGGCTGTCGATCGTGGTGGTGGCCATGGCCACCCTGACCGCGATCGGGATCGCGCTGCGCCGGGCCGGGGCATTGACCGGCGGGAACGTCCTCGTCTTTGGTGCCACCGGGCTGACCCCCTTACTGACCTTTGAGATCCTCAAGGTCACGGGGCTCTGGGACGGTGGGGAAGACGCCGAGACCTACCGGTCGTTCTTCCGCCGCGTCGACGAATCGTGGCTGATCCTGGAGATCGTCTCGATCGCCGTCGCGATCATCGTCGTCGGTTGGATCAGGTTCCCGCTGGTCACCCTGCTGATCGCGTTCTGGTCCTACTATCTCAGCCTCGACGTGGCCGAGGCATTCTGGGCCGACGGTCCCACCGGCGAGCAGCGGTCCCTGGTGTTCGCCGGCGTCGGCCTGCTGATGATCATCGTCGGGACCGACCTCCACCGTCGCGACCTGAGGCCCTACGCCTTCTGGTTCTGGCTGTTCGGGTTGATCGGGGCCCAGGGCGGAGTCGGGGCGTTCGCGCTCCAGAACGATCGCGACATTTGGGCCGGGTTGGGGTTCCTGACCCTCTCCATGGCCTGGATCGTGATGAGCGTTTGGCTCTCATCGACGTCGTTCCTCGTCTTCGGCGCCCTCGGCTGCTACGCCTATGTCAGCTACCTGGCCTTCGACATCTTCGACGGTGCCCTCGGGTTTGTCGTCACGCTCGGCGCGGTCGGCCTGTTCATCATCCTGACGACATTCTCCTATCAGCGATTCCTCGGCCCCTGGCTACGCCGGGCCGTCCGTCCGCACCGGTCCGCGGCCGCGTAGACCGCGGTCGCGTCACGTGCCGCTGGGCCCGGTGGGGATCAGACAATTCAGGCCAGCCGACCGACGACGTGGGCGGCGAGGGCGACGGCCTCGCGGACGACGAAGCCGAACTCGCGGCCGGTGTTGGGTCGGATCGGGCTGTCCGGCGCCGCCGAGCTGTACGCCTCGAACCCGAGGTCGCGGGCCATCCGTTCCGAGCGCAGGAGGTGGAAGCCGTCACTGACGAGCAGGATCCGGCTGAGGCCCCGGTCATCGAGGATCACATCCACGCCGCGCAAGCTCTCCCAGGTATCCCGGCCGCGCGT
>JACCVE010000359.1 GCA_013698285.1 Chloroflexia bacterium
GGATAGGGGATGTGTTATTCAGCCAGTGGGCTAGAGGACGGTGCTGAGTCCTACCCGTTCAGCCCCAGCGCCGCCCGGATACCCTCGAGGTGCATATAGGGGTGAGCAATCGGGTGGTGCTCGACGAAGAACTGGACGGTGAGTGGCGCCTCCCAATGTAGGTCAGTCAGGGCCACTCGATCCAATTGCTCGTCCGTCAGTCCCCGGACCACCGTCGCCGCCGTGGCCACGTTCTCCCGGACCTGGGCGAGGGCTGACGCCTTGTCGACCTGCTCGTGGCTCTCGGCCTCATCCTGGTTGCCCTGGTTCACCGCCTCCCACGTCAACCCCGGCACCCCACCCTCGCGTGCTAGGGCGGTGGTGATGTCGGCTTCCTCGGGATAGGCGGCGCCGACATGGTGCACGAGCACCCCGACCGAGCGCTGCTCGTCTGGGCAGATCGTGG
This sequence comes from Chloroflexia bacterium, assembly GCA_013698285.1. Classification (GTDB taxonomy): domain Bacteria; phylum Chloroflexota; class Chloroflexia; order Thermomicrobiales; family UBA6265; genus JACCVE01. The sequence continues at coordinate 446 of JACCVE010000359.1, forward strand.
CCCACTGCTCGTCCGTGAGGCCCTCAACGGCGGCGATCAAGTCGGTCGCCCCCTGCTCCACCCGACGAGCTAGCTCCTCCGCGCGTGTGCCCATCGTTCTGCCCCCTCTGAGGACAATGACCGTCTAGCGCTCATATCAAAGCTGACAATACGGGCCGCAGAAGATATGCCATGACCGTCTCCCACGTCTGCTTCGCCTGCGACCCCGCTCGGAGTGGGAAGCGGGACGCAACCGCGGTAGGTGATGATGCCTCGCCCCGGACACCGTGCCACCGCAGATCACCCTACGGAGGAACCGATGGTCAATCGCTACAGCCAGATGATCGCGCCCGGCCGCTCCGAGGTCGTCGAGGAGCCGACTCCCGCGCCGCAGGTGGGGGAAGTGCTGGTCAAGGTGACAGTGTGCGGGGTCTGCGCCTCCGAACTCCACCCCTGGCAAGAAGGGCGCCCTGACCCTCCCTATCGCTTCGGGCACGAACCGGCGGGGGTCGTCGTGGCCGTTGGCCCGGGCGTGACCGGGTTCGCCCCGGACGACCGCGTCACCGGGCTGTTCACCGGCGCCTACAGCCGCCTCTGCCTCGCCCGGGCAGAGCAGATCCTCCCGATCCCAGCCGAGGTGCCCGACACCGCCGCGCTCGGCGAGCCGCTCGCATGCCTGGTCAACGGCCAGCGCCGGACCCGGGTCGAGCTGGCCGATCGCGTCGCCGTCATCGGTCTCGGCTTCATGGGACTGGGAATGCTGCAACTGTTGCGATTGCGCGGTGCGGCCAGGATCGTCGCCATTGATGTCCGCGAGGAAGCCCGCCAGAAAGCGGCGGAACTGGGAGCCGATGAGGTGTACCACCCCGCCGACGTGCCGGACACGTACCGGCTCACGCGGTTCGACGAGTGGCAGTCGACCAAGGGCCTGGACGTAGTCGTCGAAGCCTCGGGGACCCAGCCCGGCCTGACGCTCGCCGGTGAGATGGTCAAGGCGCACGGCATCCTCTCGATCTTGGGGTATCACCAGGCCAGCGACCGCCAGGTAGACGTGGGGATGTGGAACTGGAAGGCGATCGACGTGGTCAACGCCCACGTCCGTCGCCACGCCGACCTGATGGAGAGCATGCGGATCGGCCTGGAACTGACGCGGGGCGGACTGATCGACCTCGGCCAGTTGGTCACACACCGGTATGGCCTGGAGGACGTCGACCGGGCGTACTCCGACCTGAGGGACAAGCCGGCAGGGTTCATCAAGGCCGTCGTGCTGCCCTAGCCGGGGAAGGTGCCGTATGGTGGTATGCGACGCCCACACGGGCCAGTTTGCGCCCTGCGACGAGGACGAGGATGACACACGACACCATTGAGCAGGCGGAACGCGACGCGTGGTTCGAGGGGGCCGTCGTCTATGGCGTCATCCCCCGGAGGTTCGGCGAGGCGGGTCTGCGGAGCGTCACCGACCGTCTCGACGATCTGCGCGACCTCGGCGTGGACGCGCTCTGGCTATCCCCGATCAACGCCGCGCCCGAGGGGGACTTCGGCTATGCGGTGACAGATTATCTCGAAATCAACCCCTCGGCCGGCACCAAGGCCGACCTCCGCGAGTTGGTAGCCGAAGCCCACGGCTGCGGCATCCGCATCCTGATGGACGTTGTCCCGAACCACACCTCGGCCGACCATCCCTGGTTCCTCGACGCCCAAGCCCATGGCCCCGCATCGCCCACCTACGACCTCTATGACCGCGACGCGGGGGGCAACCCGACCCATTATTTCGATTGGGTCCACCTACCGAACCTCAACTACGCCAATCCTGCGGTCCACCGGACCATGCTGGACGCCCTCGCGTACTGGGTCCGGGAGTTCGACATCGACGGGTTCCGCGTCGACGTTGCCTGGGGGATCAAAGAACGGGCGCCGGACGTCTGGCCGATCTGGGGACGAGAACTGCGGGCGATCAAACCCGACCTCCTGCTGCTGGCGGAGGCCAGTGCCCGCGACCCCTACTACGTCGCCAACGGCTTCGATGCCGCCTACGACTGGACGGCGGAGTTGGGTCACTGGGCTTGGGAAGGGGTCTGGGAGGACGCCGCCGCCGACCCGAGCCGGGTGGCGTCCCGCCTGCGCGACGCCCTGACCGCGGACGGCGCGGGTTACCCGCCGGACAGTCTCGTCTTTCGGTTCCTGAACAACAACGACACCGGGACCCGCTTCGTCGACGTACACGGGCCGGAGGTGACCCGCGTCGCGGCGATGCTGCTCCTGACCCTGCCTGGGATCCCCTGCGTCTACACCGGTGACGAGATCGGCGCGTCCTATCACCCCTACCGTGACCCGGCCCCGGTCCGTTGGGGCGAGGACCGGTTCGCCCTCCGTCCCTTCTATAAACGTCTGATCGACCTCAGGCGGCGGCTCCCCGCCCTGCGTTCCCGCGCCTGGAC
>JACCVE010000417.1 GCA_013698285.1 Chloroflexia bacterium
GTGCGGATATGAGGCCGGGCATCGGATGATCATCGGAGTGACCTCGCAGGGGTCAGTCGGAAGACGGAAGTCGGAAGTCGGAAGTCGGACGAAGTGTGGCCATCCCCTTTGTATTGGCGTCGCTTCCCGGCCGGGGGTGGCCAGGGTCCCGGGCGATCGCACCGCTCGGGGCCGGGAGGGACGCGCCGCCGCGCCGCCGGTCCGCCCGTCGGGAAAGGAGCCAGCAGGGCGGTCGTGCTCCCGTCAGGGCAGTCATATGACTGGAACGGGGACCGGACTGGCACCGGGATGCATGTGTGGGAAGGGGGCGGGGTGTCGCACGGGGCAGCGGTGGCTTGGATGACCGGGGCCAGCCGGGACATGCTCAGTGCCTGCCCACTGGCGTTGGCCCTGGGCGTTGGCCGGCCCGCCCGCATGCCGCCGGTGACCGCTTGTGTACGAGAATACAGAACGGATGAGCGCCTGTCGATCACCTACAGGTCAACATGGAGGTGCCAATCCCGCACGCGAGTGTGATGCGAAGGTCGGCGTGAGACAGTGGGTCACAAACGCCGGTAGGGGCGCCGCTTGCTGCGCCCAATGGCCTGACGAAGGTTTCGCATTGAACCGTACGCTCCTGAGAAGGGCTCAGCAATCGGCGTCCCTACAAAGAGATGTGGGGGTACTCCTGGGTCAGCGCGGGGCCCGTAGGACGGTCGCTCATCGCTGGATATGGTTGATGCTGGTTGAATGGCCCTGCAATGAACGGGCATCGGTGCGGATAGCCATCACGGTGTATGTCGTTCAAGATCATATCGACTTTCTCAACGATCCAGCCGCGGGCTTCAGCTTACGTAGTCGATCCACTCAACGTCCCCGACCGCGTCCCGCGCCGCCGTCCGCGGCCCCGGCGAAGGTCTGGGTGGTGCCGGGCCGTTCGCTCGGGGCGTGTCCATCCCCTCGTCGCCGTCGAGCTGATCGGACCCGAGACCCCCGTCGATTGACGCGGTAGTCGGTCAGTCGTGTGGGGACTCCCGACTTCTGTGGCGAGCGTCGCCGTCGCGCGTCGGCGCGTGCGTTGGCTGTGACATACTGGCCGAGAGGAGGGCTGGACCGTGATACGGGATGAATCGCAGCCCTGCCGAGGTCGACGAATCGATGCCTCGGCGAGGCGCCGCCGCAATTTCCCCGTCAGGCTGGCTCTACTGGCCGCCCTCGGGATGGTGCTCGCCACCCTTCGCGGAGGAGCGCCACTCGCCGCGCAGACAGCGGTGGACGCCCGGCCGGTCCACGTCGTCTCCATCACGGGCACGATCGATTTGGGACTGGCGCCCTACCTCGAACGCGCGATTGACGAAGCGGAAGCGGCGGACGCGTTAGCCCTCATCCTGGAGATCGACACCCCCGGGGGCCGGCTCGACGCCGTGCTGCAGATGCAGGATGCCTTGCTGGACGCCGATATCCGGACCATCGCGTTCGTCAACCGGACGGCGTTCTCCGCCGGAGCGCTCATCGCCATTGCCTCCGAGCAGATCTACATGGTTCCCGGGGCGGTGATGGGTGCGGCGACCCCCGTCGACGGGGCTGGGGAGACCGCGAGCGAGAAGGTGGTCTCGGCGGTCCGGAAGACCTTCAAGACGACCGCCGAAGTCCGTAGGCGTGATCCCCTCGTGGCCGAGGCGATGGTCGATCCCAACGTCGTGATCGACGGCCTGGTCGGATCCGGCGAGTTGCTGACCTTGACCACGTCGGAGGCGACCGCCTGGGGCTATGCCGATGGGGTGGTCGCCGACCGTGCCGGGCTCCTCCAGGCCGCCGGGCTCACCGGCGCTGAGGTCACGGAGGTCTCGCCGGGACCCGCCGAGCGGTTAGTGCGTTTCGTGACCGACCCCGTGGTCGCCTCGCTGCTGATCACCGCGGCGATCCTGCTCATCATCGGTGATCTCTTCGTCGGCGGCTTCGGCGTCATCGGTGGCGTCGGCTTGCTGTTCCTCGCCGTCTTCTTCTGGGGTCACATGCTGGCCGGGTTGGCTGGATGGGAGGACATCGCGCTCGTCGTGCTCGGGCTGGTTCTGATCGGGGCGGAGATCTTCGTCATCCCTGGCTTTGGCGTGGCCGGCATCGCGGGGATTGGCGCCCTTGCGGCCGGCCTCTGGCTCGCGATGGTCAGCCGGGAGATCCGGACACCGGAGGCCACCGAGCGGGCTGGCTGGTCGGTCACCGCGGCGCTGCTCGCCGTGGCCATCGGGACCATAGCGCTGTTCGCGTTCCTGCCTCGCCTCCGGCCCGCTGGTGGCCTGGTGCTCCAGGCACAGGTCGGCACTGGCACACCGGGGCAAACGCGGCCGCCGAGAGGATGGCTTCGCTGGTTTGGGGGCGGCGCCGGGCTCGAGTTGCCGCCAGAACGGGCGCCACACGTCGCGTGGCCGCCGCGCGAGCCAACGTTGACCAGCGTGAGCGGTGTCGCGCTCTCGGATCTCCGGCCGAGCGGGCGGGCCGCCTTCCAGGGCCGGGAGTTCGACGTGGTCACCACCGGTGAGTACATCGCGGCCGGCGAGGCGATCACGGTCGTCGCCGACGAGGGATACCGCCGGATCGTCCGTAGAGCCGAGCCCGTCGCCGGTTCGTAAACACCCGCGTGCGCATGGTCGCCCGCCACACGGGACGCGATCGTCCCACGCTCCATAGGAGGTCCGATGGACACCAGCGGTATCACGCTTCTCGTTGTCTTGGCGCTCGTCGCGTCGCTCATCGTGTTTATTCTCTACTTCGTGCCGGTCGGGCTCTGGATCACCGCCATCTTCTCCGGCGTTCGGGTGGGACTCGGCACGCTCATCGGGATGCGGCTCCGCAAGGTCAACCCGAGCGACATCGTCCGGCCCTACATCAGCGCCTCGAAAGCTGGGATTCCGCTGGACGTGGGCCAGATGGAGGCGCACCATCTCGCCGGCGGCAATGTGGGCCGGGTCGTCCAGGCCTTGATCTCCGCCGACCGCGCCAATATCGATCTGCCCTGGAAGCGCGCCACGGCAATCGATCTCGCCGGCCGGGACGTGCTGGAAGCGGTCCAGGTGAGTGTCAACCCGAAGGTGATCCAGACGCCCCGGGTGGCGGCGGTGGCCAAGGACGGCATCCAGGTGATCGCGGTGGCACGGGTCACGGTTCGCGCCAACATCGAACGGCTCGTGGGCGGTGCCGGGGAAGAGACGATCATCGCCCGCGTCGGCGAGGGCACCGTCTCCTCGATCGGGTCCGCGGCGAGCCATAAGACCGTTCTGGAGAATCCCGACGCCATCTCCCGGCATGTCCTGGATCGGGGTCTCGACGCGGGCACCGCCTACGAGATCTTGTCGATTGATATCGCCGATGTCGATGTCGGGCGGAATATCGGCGCGGAACTGCAGACGGACCAGGCAGAGGCCGACAAGAAGATTGCCCAGGCCAAGGCGGAGGAGCGACGCGCGATGGCCGTCGCCCTGGAGCAGGAGATGCGTGCCAAGGTCGTGGAGGCCGAGACGCAGGTGCCGCTCGCGCTCGCCGATGCCTTCCGCAGCGGTCGTCTTGGCGTGATGGATCACTACCGGATGGAGAATCTCCAGTCAGACACGCGGATGCGCTCGTCGCTCGCGGGCGAGGACGGATAGTCATGCCGCGGGCTGCACGGCGAGAGGCGAATCGATGAGCATCCGCCGGACCCTGACCGGGATGATGAACGAGGCGCTCGAATCGGTACGTCCACCGCTTCAAGGCGAGGCGTACCCCGTTGAACCCCTGAGGCGGCCCACTCCGCCGCCGGAGCCAACACCGACGGACGAGCAGCGTCCCGCGCGCCGCCCGGCGACTCCGGCCGTACCGCCACCGAGGCGGTCCCGGAAGGTGCGTCGTGCGGAGGTGCTGGCGGCGTTGTCCACACGCGCCGGCGTGCGTCAAGCGCTGGTGCTGCAGGAGATCCTCGGCCCGCCGAAGGCCATTCGCGGTTTGGACGACGACTGAGCGGGGGTGCCTGGCCGGTGATGCGGAAGACGCGGTTTCCCCGCGATCAGTGAGACGCGATTGTCACCTGCACGGGTAGGCCTGCCGCGGTCGGCCCGCCCGTGTCGCGGGGTGTGGGGTCGAAACGGGGTAGGATGGGCGGAGAGGTGGGCAGGCGGCGCACGGGTGCTTGTCGGGCGTTTCGGATTTGACGGGGAGGGGCAGGCGTGGTCGCGGTCCATAGCACGGTCGGCACACTGGTGATCCTCGCCTACCTGGTGACGGCGGTCGTCTCGTTCTCTGGGTGGGGGACGCCCAAGGTGGGACGGATCGTCTCGGGGATCGGTTCGGTGCTGCTGCTGGTCCAGAT
>JACCVE010000440.1 GCA_013698285.1 Chloroflexia bacterium
GACCAAGGCGGGGCCAGGCACCTGGGTCTGGGGTCCGCGCGGCACGCCGCACGGTTTTCGGGTCGAAGGGACCGAACCTGCCCGCATACTTCTCTTCGCAACCCCAGCCGGCTTCGAGCAGTTCGTCGTCGAGTTGGGCGAGCCGGCGGCGGACTGGTCCTCGCCGCCCTCCGGGCCGCCCGACATGGAGAAAGTGATGGCCACGTCCGCCAAGTACCACGTCGACATCCTTGGACCGCTGCCCGACTAGGTCGCTCCGGTTCCATCCGAACCTCAGGTACCAGCCCGTACCGCGAAAGGAGCACTGCAGTGTCAGCCGACGAAAACGCGGCCGCCGTCCGACAGTGGATCGACGCCTACAACGACCGAGACACGGAGGCCGAAGCGGCCGCCCGCACCCCCGACTTCGTTGCCCACGTCCCCGGCGCGCCCGGCCCCCTCAATAGCGAAGCCTGGGCCGGGTTCGCGTTCTCCTTCGCGGCGGCGTTTCCCGATCTGCGACTGACGGTCGAAGAGGTCATGGCCAACGAGGACCGGACTGCCGCCCGCGTAACGTTCCGTGGCACCCACCGCGGCGAGTTCCAGGGAATCCCGGCGACGGGACGGTCGGTCACCTTCACCTCCATCGAGTTCAACCGCATGGTCGGCGGCAAGGTAGCCGAGCACTGGGTCGAGCTCGACCTGCTCGGGCTGCTGGGGCAACTAGGGACGATCCCGACGCCGGGGACGGTCGGGAGCTAGCCCGCCACTCGGGATGGCCAGGAGCGCGGCGGTGAGGCACCGCCACGCTCTGCGCGCATGCCCCGGGTCCGAGAGGGTTTTACAACAAGCTGGGGCGCCTCCGAGACGCGGCCAAACGGGACTGTCCGCGTGGGGCACGCCGTCTCGCAAACGAGGGTGTCCGAGACTCCACGCCCGTGCACCGGCGCACACGCGGCGCGTCAGCACCCGGGCGTCACCCCAGCCCGGCCCACCACCCGGCGACTCAAGTGATCCCTATTGCCGGTCGCTCTAAGCTTGCCTCTCACCCACATGACGGGGCTCTCGGTCTTGCCCGGGAGCCCCGTGCCGTGTGCCACTCGAGTCAATGGCCAGGGCCTCAGCCACCGGACCAGGGGCCACCTCATGTGGCGGCGGAGATATCATCGGGCTCATCCGCCCGTGCCCAATTACCGGGATTCAGGTGAAGAGCCGCTGGTCAGACGGAGGATCAACGTTCCACCGGTCATCTGGATCCACGTGCCGGGTGTGTCCGTCGGGCAAATGATAGGCGTAGTGTCGCCCATCGACCCCGAGGAGCAGCAGTTCCGTCGGATCGGTTTTGTTCTCACCGATCACGGCCAGTTCGCTCGGTGGGGTCGGCTCGGATATTGGGCTTCGCACGGGGAGGCTCCATAGGTCTGGCGGGTATAGCAGGGAGTCGGTCAGGCTCGTTTGAGGCCCATTCGCAGAACCATTACCACTGAAGATGCTGCCGCTACACTCAATGACCGGGTCCGTCCGGGGGGGATGATTGCGTCAAGTCCCCGGATCCTGAGGTGCGTGTCCTCATCGGAGGTGTCATCGACGAATGTCGTCATCTCCATCAGGAGGAACCGGGCTACCTTGACGCTGGGCCGGCATGTGCCGGCACGTGACCCTCCAAGCAGGGTGCCCCCTCGATGGTCCACTCGCCTGATGATCCCGTCCCCGGCGAGCCAAGCTCCGATCGGTCGAGGGCAACCGTCCAAGCGCCCCCCGCTCCGCTACAATCCCGGCCATGCACCTCTCCCAGTTCGTCGCCAAGTGGCGGGGCACGACCCTCAAGGAGCGCTCCGCCGCCCAGGAACACTTCATCGACCTGTGCCGCCTCTTCGGCCAGCCCACTCCGGCCGAGGCGGACCGCGACGGCGCCACCTACGCCTTCGAGAAGGGCGCCACCAAGACGGCCGGCGGCCAGGGGTTCGCCGATGTCTGGCGGCGAGGGCATTTCGGCTGGGAGTACAAGGGGCTCCACGCCGACCTCGGGGCCGCCTATGCCCAGCTGCTGAAGTACCGGGAAGCGCTGGAGAACCCACCTCTGCTGGTCGTATGCGACCTGGACCGCTTCGAGGTCCACACCAACTTCACCGACACCGTGAAGCGAGTCTACGAGTTCGACCTCGACGGGCTGGGTGACCCCGCCACACTGGCCGTGCTGCGGGCCGTGTTCACCGACCCGCACTCGCTCAAGCCACGCCAGACGATCGTCGGCGTCTCCGAGGAAGCGGCCGAGCGGTTCGGCG
>JACCVE010000458.1 GCA_013698285.1 Chloroflexia bacterium
AATCTCCTCTCGATCGCCGATTCCGGCGCCGCGCGGTGTCGGGGTGCCAGCGCGGTATGGTCCCATTATCGGCGAGATGACGAGGGGATGGCGGATCGACCGTCGCCGATGGGGCGGCGGCGCCCGACCGTGCCCCCGGTGGGGGTCTCGGCAGGATCAGGCGGAGGGAGATCTGGTCGCGGGGGAGCCGGCCCGCTGGGCGGGGGCATCACTCGCCGGACCGGCGACGGGCAGCACGTCGAGGGTCAGGCCGTCGACGGCCCGGACGGTGACCGTGGTCCCGGCGGGGAGCGGACCGGCGGCCGACCGGGCGCGCCAGAGCGCGCCGTCGAGGAAGACCATCCCCTCGGGCTCCAGGGCACGGCGGACGACCCCGGCCGTCCCGATCAGCCCGCCTTGCCCGGTGGCGGGGCGGCGGCGCAGGCCGCTCAGGGCCGCCCCGCCGACCACGACGAAGAAGACGGCCAGGCAAGCCGCGACCGTCCAGGTCAGGATCGGCTCGACCCGCTCGCCGGGCGGTGCCCCGTCGAAGAGGCGCGACGACCCCGCGATGAAGCTGGCCAGCCCGCCGATCGTCAGGAGGCCGAGCGAGGGCAGGAAGACATCGGCGGCCAGCAGCGCGATGCCGAGCCCCATCAGGAGGAGACCGGTCCAATCCACCGAGAGCCGGGCCAGGCCGATCAGGCCGAGCGCCAGGGCGATGCTCCCCGCGACCCCGGGAATACTCGCCCCCGGGACCGCCAGTTCCAGGAACACCCCGATCGCGCCGAGGCTGACCAGGAGGTAGGCCACGGTCGGGTCGGTCAACAGGTCGAGCAGGCCCGAGAATCCGTCCATCACGACCTCCCCCATGGCGACATTCGCCGATGATCGATCAGTGTCCCGGTTGACCTCCCCGCCCGATGCCGGTCGGGACAGTCGCCCCGGCGCGGCGAGAGCGTCCGTGTGGGTCGCCACGTGGGCCGGTGGCGGAGGTGGGACGTCGGCTCGTGCGACGGAAACACGCGTGGACGCTGGGCCAACTCGGCGACCATGGACCGTCCGGGGCAATCGGTGTCGCCGTCATCGAGATCAGGACACAACCCAGTAAAGGAACAGGGCGCTCGCCCCCTCAATGCGCCGGGGGGCGACGATGGGGCACCACCCCAAACGTCCCAACTCCGGACAGTCCGGCTCCCCTCAGCTCGTTGGTGTCGTCCTGGGTGCTCTGTGCTGGCGCTAGCGGGTGGCGGGTACGCCAGCCTGGTCCGCGGCGAGGATGGCTCGCGGTTCAACAATGCGGGCGAGTGTGCCAGGTATGTCGCGACCGGAGGGGTGCTTGACCGGGACGGTGACAGCGACGGTGCACCGGACAGCAGCGACAACTGTGCCAACCTCTCCAACCCGAGCCAGGAGGATACCGACCTCGACGGCACCGGGAACGCCTGCGACAGCACGCCCAACGGCGACGACGACGGGGACGGCGTCGACGACCTGAGGGACAACTGCCGCACCACCTCTAACTCCGGCCAGGAGGATACCGACAGGGACGGCATCGGGAACGTCTGTGACAGCACGCCCAACGGCGTCGACAACCCGAAGTTTACCTACGAGGTGACCCATTTCATCATCGACCAGTATGGCGACAAAGTGTGCGGTGTTCTGGTGACGGTGACGGACGTCTACGAACCATTCACCATCAATCTGGAGTACAGCAACGGAGAAGGAGTCACGTTGCTGGTTGATCAGGCTTTTGCCCTCGATGGTTCGTACTCGAGAACCTTCAGCGGCAATTCTGGCCTGCCGTACGGTGAGTCGGTGACGGACGCCTATCTGGGTGGCCCAGGAGGAGATAACCTCAGGGACGGCTCAGAGCAAACCTGTTCGTAGGTGTCGTCCAATTCGCCAGGCGACGCCAGGTGACAGGGCGTCACGGTGGCCTTCCCCCGGGACCTTCCCTGGATCAATGAACAACATGGACGCCCCCAATAGGGGGCGTTCATGTTGTCCAGACTGTTGCCGTGCGGTAGCCGAATCCATCACCATCTGATGACGGGCGCACCATCCTCGACCTGCTCGCTCGTCTGGAGGGCGATGGGTCCGGGGTGCGGGGCTGATTACAGGGTGGGTTCGTCGCCAGCCCGGTCGCGCTCGTCGCCCGACATGCGCGGTGCGGCCCGATGGCGCTGATGCGGTATCTCCAGCCCACGCCGAACAGGTGAACAGTACCCCTCGGTCAGGCCGGTTGCCTTGGTCATTCTGCTCAGGGGGATCTCGTGGGGCACCGGCAGGATGTCGCGGGGCACCTG
>JACCVE010000480.1 GCA_013698285.1 Chloroflexia bacterium
CTCCTCCATAGGGTCGCGGACGCGAGCCCGCCTCCGTGACCGGGTGGCCCCCGGTCAGCCGTCCGCCGGCGGTGCGGCGGCGGCCCCCCCATCGGCCCGGCACCGCTCGACCCCGGCCGTGCCCCACCGGACCAGGCTCGCCGCCCAGGACAAGCCGCCGCCGAAGGCGACGAAGACGAGGTTGTCGCCCTCGGCGACCTTGCCCGCCGCGACGGCCTCGGTCAGGGCCATGGGGATCGAGGCGGCCGAGGTGTTGCCGTAGCGGTCGATGTTGATCCAGACTCGATCACGGGGCAGGGCCAATGTCCGCGCCGCGGCATCGATGATCCGCCGGTTGGCCTGGTGGGGGATCAGCATGTCCACGTCGTCGAGCGAGAGGCCCGCCTTGAGGACGACTTGCCGGGCGGCATCGCACATGACCTTGACGGCGAATCGGAAGACCTCGTTGCCCTGCATCAGCATGGCGGGGTGGGTGTCGAGGCGGGGCCGGGGACCGAGGACGGCGGCGGTCGGGTCGTCCCCGGCGGGGCCGTCGTCCCACGTCCAGCCGGGGACATACAGCGCCTGCACTCCCGACCCGTCGGCCCCCAGGACCGAGGCCAGCTCGCCCCGGGGTTCGCCGGTCGCTTCCAACAGCACCGCCCCGGCACCGTCCCCGAACAAGACACAGGTCGCCCGGTCGGTGTAGTCGATGAAGCGGGTCTGGGTATCGACCCCGACGACCAGGATCGTGCGGTACATGCCGGACCGGATGAAGCTTGTGGCGGAGGCCAGGGCGTAGACGAAGCCGGCGCAGGCGGCATTGATGTCGAACGCCGCCGCCGACCCGCCCAGCTCTGCCTGGATCATGCAGGCCTGGGAGGCGAGGAAGAGGTCCGGGGTGAAGGTCGCCGTGATGATCAGGTCGATGTCGGCGGGCACCCGCCCGGCCTTCGCCAGGGCGTCCCGCGACGCGGCCACCGCCAGCGAGGTGTTGCTATCGCCCGGGCCGGCGATACGGCGCTCGCGGATTCCGGTGCGGCTGACGATCCACTCGTCCGACGTATCGACCAGCGCTTCGAGGTCGGCGTTCGTCAGCACGCGATCCGGGACCGCCATCCCCCATCCCGTGATCGCCGCGTACCGCATCGCCAACCTTCTTTTCCATCTCCGCCGAAGGGGCGCGTCTGTGGCACGGATCCCCGGTCGCACGCCGCTCGCGCCCTGGCCCTGCCGGTCCCGGCACGGGCGCGGGGCGAACGGACGAGCGACTAGTCGGTCGCGCGACCCCGGGTCTCGATCTCGATCACCTGGCGGCCGTTGTAGACGCCACAGCTCGGGCAGACGTGGTGCGACCGGCGAGGCTCACCACAGTTCGGGCAGGCGATCAACTGGGGAATCTTGAGGAAATGATACCGGCGGCGGTTGCCCTGCCGGTGGCGACTGATCCGTTGCTTCGGCAATGCGCCCATCGTGAGGACTCCTGTCGTTGGCGTCGTTCGCCCCGTGTCGCCCGTGCCGGGCAATCGTCTGGCCGGTCATGGCCGCCACGCGGCCACCTCCGCTGCTTCGTCTCCGTCGAGCAGGGCCCCCAAGCGGGCGAGTCGCTCGTCGATCTCCGATTCGTCCCGCGCCAGCGGGGCGGGTCCCGGGCAATCCTCGCCGCAGTCGGGCCGCATCGGCAGGCTCAAGATAACGTGCTGCCGGATCGCCTCGCCGAGGTCGAGTTCGTGGAGCTCGTTGATCTCGAACAGCTCATCGGTCTCTTCCTCGGTCCGGTCAACGTGGACGTGGCCGCCGGTCCGGACATCGACCGTGGGCCGGTACTCTTCCTCGAACCGGGTCCGGATGGCCTCGACGTACGTCCGCAGGCAGCGGACGCACTCCATGTGGACTTGGCCCTCGAGACGGACCGATGCCAAGATCACGTCGCTCAACCGGGTCAGCCGGACGATGCCACCGAGCCGGGCGGCTTGGAGGTCGTCGGCCAGGGCGAAGGCATCGAGCCGGATCCCGTACTCGCGCTTGCCCCCGACGGCGTCCTGCAGCAAGCCGGCGACATTGATGGTCGACTCGTTGACGAGGTCCTGTGACTCGGGGCGTCCTCTACCCATTGGTGTCCCGACCAGTCGAGGGGTTCGCCGTCGCCGGCGTGACCCGCACGGAGAGCGCCGACCGAGGTCGGCGCATCCGGAGCAGTATAGGGAGTGGGCCGGGGAGCGTCAATCCCGGGCGGGCGGGGGCGTCGTCGCCGGCTCGCGGGCGGACGCGGAAGCACCGTGGTCGGCGACCGTTTCTTGGCGGGCCCGGTCCATCCGGTCCAGGATCTGGCGCATGGTGCTCTCGATCAGGCCGAGTCCGTCCCGCATCGACTCCTCGATGATCGTGAATTGTTCCAGGGCCGCCATCTCCAGCAGGCCCATGTCGCGCTTGCGCCGTTCTTCGGCCTGGCGCAGCATCTCCTCGCCCTGCTGACGGGCCTCGTTCAGGAGGCCCTTGTCGGAGAGGAGATATTCGGCCCGGTCGCGGGCCGTCTTCAGGATCTTGGTCGCGTTTTCCTGGGCCTCGAAGACGATCCGCTCCCGATCGTTGATGACCCGCTGGGCTTGCCGGATCTCGGCCGGCACCGTGTCGCGGAGGAGGTCGACCAGGGTCAGGAACTGGTGCTCATCGACCATGATCCGGCCGCTGAAAGGTACCCGGCGACTGGCGCTGACCAGGTCTTCCAGGCGGTCGACGAGGTCCAGGATGTCGTCCGGCTGTTCCTCGGGCGGTTGGCCGTCTTGCACGTTGCGGACCTTCTGCCCCGGGGCGGTGGTGGCCGGGCTAGTGGAAACGAACGATGCCCCACCCGTGGACAGGTGAGCGGTGAGGGGGAATGGTCAGCGGACCGTCGCGCGTCGCTTGGCCAGCGCGGCGGCGACGGTGGCCGGGACCAGGGTCGTCACGTCCCCCCCCAGCATCGCGACCTCCCGGATCAGGCTGGAACTGACGAACGCGTGCTTCGACGACGTCATGAGGCAGACGACATCGATGTCCGGTGCCAGGTGGTGATTCATGTGCGCGTACTTGAACTCGTACTCGAAGTCCGATACCGCACGAAGACCCCGGACGATGGCGCTCGCCCCACGCGAGCGGGCGTACTCTACGGCCAGTCCGGAGAAGGTGTCAACGACGATGTCCCCCTCACCCTCGCCACGGGAGGCGAAGGCGTCCCGGGCCATGGTGACGCGCTCGTCGGTCGAGAACAGCCGGGTCGGCTTCGCCGCGTCACGGAAGATGGCCACCACCACCCGGTCGAAGAGCCGGGCCGCCCGCCGGGCGACATCGACGTGACCCAGGGTGATCGGGTCGAATGTGCCCGGGTAGATCGCCAGGCGAGAACGCGGCGGGTCGTCAGACACGGTGGACCTCCCTCCCCGCGGCGGGCGGCACGGGGCGATCACCGTCCGCGACGACATCGTCTGGAAATCCCGGACCGGGTTCATCCGTCCCCGTGTCCGCGTCCCGGGCATCATCGGTGCCATCGGTGGACTGCTCCTCGTCTGGCCGGTCGTACAGCGAGAAGCAACTGTCGCCGTGACAACGGTGGCGAAACCGCTCCAGGGGACCGATCCGGTCCGGGAGTTCGACCCGCGACGCGTGGCCGACCACCACCACACCCCCGGGGGCCAACACTCCCGAGGTCGCCACCTCGCCGATCCGGCCCACGATCTCCGCGTCGGCGTAGGGCGGGTCGAGGACGACGAGGTCGAACGGTTTCGCCCGCCCGCGTCCCCGCCGTCGGAGGAACGACTCGACGGATTCAGAGTGGACCTCGGCCAGCGCCGAGTTGTGGGTTCGCCGGAGGTTTTCCCGGATCACGGTGACGGCGGGGGCGTGCCGCTCGACGAATTCGACCCAGGTCGCCCCTCGCGAGAGGGCCTCGATCCCGACGCTGCCCGTACCGGCGTAGAGGTCGAGGACCCGGTCCGGCTCGATCCCCATCGAACCCAGCGACGAGAACAGCGCTCCCTTGATCCGGTCGGCCATCGGTCGCGTCCCCTCCGTGGTCGGCCCCCGCAGCGTCGTGCCCCGCGCCTCGCCGGCGATCACTCGCATCTCATTCCCACCACCTCGACACGCGTTGCCCAACCGTCCCGGTCATCGGGCAAAGATAGCCCGGGAGCGACGCCGCGCACACCTCCGTAGCGTGGGCTCATCGCTGGGGTCTTGACATCCGGCCTAATCGTAACTATGGTGGTTACGATTCAGGAGGGGATGTGGGATTCAGCACCCGGATGGCCGTGGCCGTCCACGCGATCGGTTATCTGGCGTTCCAAGAGGATCGCCCGTGCACGTCGGAAGAGATCGCCTGGAGCGTCGATACGCACCAGGTGGCGATCCGTCGCCTCCTGGCCCGGCTGCGATCCGCGGGGATCGTGGGTTCCCAGGCGGGACCGGGGGGTGGGTGGCACCTGGCCCGGCCGGTCACCGAGATCACGCTCGGGGCCGTGTTTCGAGCCGTGGAGGGCGACCCGCTGTTCGCGTTGCCCGCCCATTCCGCTCGCGACGGTTGCGAGGTCGGGTCCGTGGTCGGGAATGTCCTGCGATCGCGCTTCGCCGCCGCGGAGTCGGCCCTCCTCGACCACTTGGACCGCCAGACGATGGTCGACCTGATCGTCGATGTGGCGGTGCTGATGGGCCCCAGTCCGGTCAACTTCCCGTGCGACCGTTTCTACGAAATCACGGCGGACGCGTCCGCCCCCCGCTCGAAAGACCGCCACGACTGGCTCACGGATCGCGACGAGGCGATGGCACCCGTGCGTACGGCACCGTCCAGGGACTGATACCCCGGGACTCTACCTGGCGCGACCGTCGCGCCCGGCCCAGCACCACGGTCGTGGGGAGCCCACCACCGCCATCACGAGGAGTGTTTTCAGCATGGCAACGCGATTTCCCGGGGCGCGGCCCCGCATGACCGAGGGCAATGCAAAGTGGTTCACGCTGGCCGCCGCCTGCTTCGCCCTGTTCATGGCGATCCTCGATAACCTCGTCGTCAACGTCGCCCTGCCGACGATCCGCAATGAGCTCAGCGCCTCGACGACGCAGCTCCAGTGGATTTTCTCGGCCTACACCCTGCTCTTCGCCTCGCTCCAGATCACCGGCGGCGGCCTGGGTGACCGCTTCGGCCGGAAGCGGTGGTTCCTGATCGGGATCGCGTTCTTCACGATCACCTCCCTGGTCGCCGCCTTCGCGAACAACATCGAGACCCTGCTGATCGCCCGGGCGATCCAGGGGGCGAGCGCCGCCCTGATCATGCCGCTGTCCCTCTCCCTCATCTCGGCGGCGTTCCCGCCGGAGGAGCGAGGCAAGGCCCTCGGCATCTGGTCGGCGGTCTCCGTCTCCGGCCTCGCCTTCGGCCCGATCATCGGCGGCGTGATCGTCCAGTACTCCAGTTGGAACTGGATCTTCCTGATCAACGTCCCCATCGGCATCGCCGCCTTCCTGGTCACCTTGGCCGTCGTCCGCGAGTCGCGTGACGAGTCCGGCACCGTCGCAACGGACATCCCGGGAACCGCCCTCGTGACGATGGCGATCGGCACGTTGACCTACGGCCTGATCGAGGCGGGCAACCGGGGGTGGACCGACGGGTTGATCGTCACGTCCCTGGCCGCCTCGGTGGTCTTCCTCGCGGCCTTCATCGTCGTCGAGTCGCGGACCGAGCGACCGATGGTGCCGTTGCGGTTCTTCCGGTCGCGCACGTTCACCGGGGCGAACCTGGCCGCCTTCGCGATCTCGTTCATGATCTCGGGCATCGCGTTCTCGTTCACGCTCTACCTACAGAATGTGCATGGCTACTCGCCGATCCGGGCCGGCATGGCGATGCTGCCGATGGTCCTCACCATGATGGTCGGGGCGCCCATCTCGGGTTCGATGGTCAACCGATTCGGCTCGTCCCGCCTGATCGCCGGCGGCATGTCGGTGGTCGGCCTGTCGACCTTCCTCTTCCTCCGGTCCTCGCCCGACGCCTCGTACCTCGACATCGTGCCCGGCTACGTGGTGATGGGACTGGGGATGTCCTTCATCTTCGCGCCGATGACCACGGCGGTGCTCAACAGCGTCGAGTCCGCCAAGAGCGGCGTCGCCTCGGCGGTGAACGGCGCGGTGCGCGAGATCGGCACCGCCTTCGGCATCGCCCTGCTCGGCACGTTGATGAACCGCACCTACCAGGCTCGGTTCAACGACTCGGGCGAAGTCCAGGCCCTGCGCGTAGACCCGGCTTTCGCGCCGGTCCGCCCGGTGATCGACGCGATCGGCGACGAGATCTCTCTCGGCGGCCGGACGATCGAGAACGCGGTCCTGTTCCCGGGTATGGACGCCTTCCCGAACGTGGTCAGCGTGATCCGCTCGGTGAGCAGCGACGCGTTCGTCGCCGGGATGCACTTCTCGCTGATCATCTCGGGCATCGCCCTCCTGGTGGTCGCCGGCCTCTCCTACGTCCTGATCAACGACCGCGTCGCGGCCCGGACCGAGCCCGACCCGGCGACGATCCCGGCCAACCTGGCGCCGGGTCGCGGTGGCGCGGACTGACCCTCTGGCCGACGCGGCACCGGTCCCCGGGAGGGGTCACGGCGCCAAGTCGGCCGAGTTGCGACGTGACGCGCGATCACGCACGATGACGATCGCGGGATGGCGGACTGACGGGAGGCATCACCATGGACAGCCACGCCACCGGGGACGGGTCGGCCCGGCCAGGACGATCGCTCATGAATCGGGCACTCGCGACGATTGGCATCGCGGTCGTCCTCAATGTCATCGTCTGGGCGATCGGCTACGCGGTCCTCGACCCGCCATCGAGTTTCGACCCGTTGGCGACCGTCTTCCCGACGATCATCTTCACGGTCCTCTTCCTCGCGATCGGGATCGGCATCTACGCGATCCTGCGGCGCCGCAGTGCGAACCCAGATCGCACATTCATCCAGGTCGCCACGGTCGCCTTGCTCCTGTCGTTCCTGAACTTCTTCGCCCTGCGGGGCCAGGACGGCAATGGCCCCGGCGCCATCGCCGTCCTGGGGATCATGCACGTCGTCGCCTACGCGGTCGCCGTGACGGTCTTGGCGGGCCGAAGCATCGGTCGATAACCTGACGCTGTCGAGAGGACGAGGAGGACACCTCATGGTCGATGTGCGCGCACTGACAAATGGCCGCACCGCGCGGCGCCTCGCTGAGGAAAAGATCATCTGGATCGTGTCGGTCCGGGACGATGGCCGGCCGCACACTGTCCCGGTCTGGTTCGACTGGGATGGGGAGGCGGTGACGATCTTCACCAAGCCCGGCTATCAGAAGGTCAAGAACATCCGGCAAGACCCGAGGGTCGTCGTGAGCCTCGACACTGCCAACGACGGTGAGGAGGTCGACATCTTCGAGGGGGAGGCGACCTTGCTCGACCGATCCTCGGCGGAGGTCGTCCGGCCGGAGTACCTGGAGAAGTACCGCCAGAATATCCCGGCCATCGGCACCACCGAGGAGAAGATGATGGCCGAGTACAGCCAGCCGATCGTGGTCCGGCTGACGCGGTTCATGGGCTGGTAGGGGCCGCTCTCGGCCGTCTCGGCGCGGACTCTCTCAGAGCGGGATGTCCGGGCTGGCCTTGAACCAGAATTCGGCCAGGCGGCGGGCCAGGGGCTGGTGCTCGGGTCGGGAGAGGTCCGGGTCGGTCTCCAGGAGCGCCTCGGCCGCCTCGCGAGCCTTGTCGAGCAGCCGGGTGTCGAAGCTGCCGTCGAGCCAGCTCAGCTCCGGCAAGCCGCTCTGGCGGGTGCCGATGAAGTCGCCGGGACCGCGGAGTTCGAGGTCCTTCTGGGCCAGGACGAAACCGTCCGAGGTATCGACCATCGTCTGGAGGCGCGCTTCCGCGTCCGGGGTGGAATCGGCCGCCAGCAGCAGGCAGTAGGACCGGGCGGCGCCCCGCCCCACCCGGCCCCGGAACTGGTGGAGCTGGGAGAGGCCGAAGCGGTCGGCACCCTCGATCATCATCACCGTCGCGTTCGGCACGTCGATCCCGACCTCGATCACCGAGGTCGCCACCAGGATGTCGTACTCCCGGTCCCGGAACGCCGTCATCGTGGCGTCCTTGTCGCGGCTCGCCATCCGGCCGTGCAGCAGGCCGACTCGCAACTCCGGAAAAACGTCGGCCTGGAGCCGGGCGGCCTCGGCCACGGCCGCCTTCGCCTCGATCGCCTCCGACTCCTCGACCAAGGGGCAGATCACGAACGCCTGGTGCCCGGCCGCCACCTGACCCCGGACCAGGTGGTACGCCTCCAGGCGCTCCTCCGCGCCGTAGCGGCGCGTCTCGATCGGCGTCCGGCCGGGCGGCAACTCGGCGATGACCGAGACGTCGAGGTCGCCGTTGAGGACCAGGTTCAGCGTGCGTGGGATGGGGGTAGCCGTCATCGCCAGGGTGTGCGGGTAGATACCCGATCGCTCCGCCGGGATTGCCGCCACGCCATCGTCGATCGCGCCGGTGTCGGGGCGTGCGGTCAGGTCGGCCCTCTGGCGGACGCCGAACCGGTGCTGCTCGTCCACGATCGCCAATCCCAACCGGGCGAACTCGACCCCGCTCTGGATCAGGGCCTGGGTCCCCACCAGCACATCGACTTCGCCCGAGATCAGGCCCGCCTGGATCGCTTTCCGGCGGACCCCCTTCACACTGCCGGTCAGCAGTTCGACGACCGGCCGGTCCGCCTCGGGCAGGCCGGCGTAGAGGCCCCGGACGTTGTGGTAGTGCTGCTCGGCCAGGATCTCGGTCGGGGCCATCGGGGCCACCTGGTAGGCATGGGACGCGGCGGCCAGCGCGGCCGTCGCCGCGACCACCGTCTTGCCGGACCCGACATCCCCCTGGAGGAGGCGAGTCATCGGCTCGGACCGGCCAAGATCGGCCAGGATCTCGGCCAGGGCGCGGTCCTGGGCGCCGGTGAGGCGATAGGGGAGGGTGCCCATGAACAGGTCCCGCAGCTCCGGCGCGAGGGAGAGGGGCGTGCCGGGTTGCCGCTTGCGGTCCCGGCGACGGCGGATGTGGCCGATCTGGAGCAGGAAGAGGTCTTCGAAGGCCAGGCGGTCCCGGGCCCGGCCGAGGTCGGCCCAGGTGACGGGGTAGTGGATGTCCTCGTAGGCCGTCGTCGCGCTGACGAGATCGAACCGCGCGATGATGCCGGCCGGTAGCGGGTCCGAGACTGCCGCCCGGGTCGCGTCGAGGGCGGCCCGGGTCAGGGCGCGCATCGACTTCTGGTGGAGGCCCTTGGTGAGGGGATAGACGGGCGTCAGGCGACCGGTCGAGAGTCCCGCGCCACCGGCGGGTTCCCATTCCGGGTTGGTGAACGAGAGGGGACCGAAGTCGGCCTCGATCGTGCCGCTGACCACGATCTCGTCGTTGGGCTGGATCTGCCTGGCGATGTAGGCGCTGAACCAGGTGATCCGCATCCAGCCGGTGCCGTCGGACAGGCGGGCCTGGACGCGGGGCGGACCTCCCGTCCTGATTTCCCGGATCTCGGTCAGCACGCCGCGGACCGTGACGTCGGTTCCGGGCGCGGAGCGGAGGGCGGCGCCGATCGGCTCGGTCCGCGAGTAGTCGATGTGGCGGGACGGGGCCAGCCCGAGCAGGTCACCGACCGTGGTGATCTTGGCGCGGTGGGCGGAGAGGTGCTTGGCGACGGCCGGACCGACCTTGGGCAGGGCCGTGACCGGGTCCGACGGCGCCAGCGACGGGGCGGGCCGGTGTCGTGGTTCGGCCCGCGACCGGGACGCGGTCGCTGGGGTGGCCCCCATCCCGGGCGAGATGGCCGTCGCCAGCTTGCCGACCATCGCCGGTGGCGCGCTCAGGGGTTGGAGATCGGGGCGCAGCGATTCCAAACCCGCCGCGACTAGCTTGAGCGCGTCCGGCCGGGCCTCCTGGCCCAATGACCGGTAGGAGTCGAGGGATGTTTCCAGCGATGCCAACGCGGTGCTGGCCTGGTGCGTGGCGGTGTAGGGCCGCAGTCGCCTGAGGGCGGTCTGGGCCACGCCGATGGCGATCCGATCGCGAAAGCCAGCCCGCCATTCCCGGCGGAGCGCGGCGAGCGCCGATTCGAGGTGCTGGGTTGGGTCCGCATCGCCGGACTCGCCGGTATCGGGACCCGGGGCGCGTGGAGAGCTGGCCATATATGGTTTGGGCGAGGGCGATGGGCGGCACGGGAAACCTGCTTCCCAGTGTACCCTGCCATCCGGGGTGGGATCGGCCGGCGATCAGCTGCTGGACTCCGCCGGGAGCAGGCCGACGAAGCCGATCGCACCCGGGCCGGCGTAGGTGCCGATGACCGGACCCATCGTGCCGACGTGGACCAGGCCACCGGTCACGACCGGGCCGACCATGGCCGCCAGGCGTGTGGCGTCTGGTTCGTTACCGACGTGGAGGACGATGAGCCGCTCGAACGGCCCATTGGCCTCGCAGAGGGCGGCCATGCGGTGGATCGCCTTCTTCCACGTCCGGACGCGCTCGACCGGTTGGACCTCACCCCCGGCGATTCGCAGGATCGGCTTGATGCTCAGCATCGTCCCGAGCATCTGGGACGCCCGGCCGATCCTCCCCCCCTTGTGGAGGTATTCCAGCGTTTCCAGCGCCGCGAAGAGGCGATAGCGGAGGACGGCGTCCTCGGCGGCGGATGCCACCTCGGCCAGCCCGGCCCCGGCACTGGCCCGCTCGGCGGCCACGACGGCGCACCAGCCGGTCGCCATCGAGGCCGACCCCGAATCGATTACCCGGATGCGGTCGGGGTCGAGTCCCTCCGCCGCCAGCCTGGCCGCGTTGGACGTGCCCGACAGTCCGCCGGTGATGGTGACGCAAACGATGTCCGAGCCCGAGTCGAGGATGTCCCGGAACACGTCACCGAACGCGGCGACGGGGGGTTGGGACGTCTTCGGCAACTCGGCCGAACGGCGCAGGCGGGCGGCGAACTCGGCGGCCGACATGTCGATACCGTCTCGGAACGACTCGTCCCCGAACCGGACGACCAGCGGTACGACGGTGATCGGCAGAGTCCCGATCATGCCCGGGGGCAAGTCGGCCGTCGAGTCGGTGACGACGCGGACGGGGCGGCCGGTCGCGGGTGGGTTCATGGGGTCGGACTCCCGGTATCGACGATGACCCCCAGCGTGCCCGGTCCGACGTGCGTGCCGATGACGGGGCCGAGCTGGGCGATCAGGATGTTGTCGCGGGCCACGGTCAGGTCGAACTCGGCCGCCAGCGACTCCGCCTCCGCCGGAGAGGAGATGTGCACCACCGCCAACCGTTCGACGTGGGGCAGGCCGCGCACGAACGTGACCAGGGCGGCCCGGGCCCGGCTCCGGGTACGCGTCCGCTCGACGGGGACCACCTGGCCCTCGTCGATGCGCAACATCGGCTTCAGGTCCAGCATCGACCCGACGAGCGCGCTGACCCGGTTGATCCGGCCCCCGCGCCGCAGGTACTCGAGCGTGTCGACGTAGAACAGGGTCTCGTAGGCCCGGACCGTGCTGCGGAGCCGCTCGGCGATGGCGGTCGCGGTCAAGGTGCCCCCCGCCGCCAACTCCGCGGCAGTGATCGCCTGGAACCCGAGTCCCATCGTGGCGTTCTCCGAGTCGACGACCTCGACCGGGATGAGCCCGGCGACGGCGTCCCGGGCGATGGTGGCCGATTCGACCGTCCCGCTCAGGCGGCTGGAGATGAGGACCGCGACGATCGCGTCATGGTCCCCGGCCAGTTCCCGAAAGGTCGCCTCGAACGTCCCGGCCGACGGCTGCGAGGTGGTCGGCACCGTTTCGGAGGCCAGGAGCCGGGCGACGAACGCGTCGGTCGAGAGATCGACCTGATCCCGGAACGACTCGTCGCCGAACGCGACCGTGAGGGGCACCACGGTGATGCGGTGCCGCTCGCGGATCGCGGGGGGAAGGTCGGCGGTACTGTCGGTGACGACGGCGATCCGGCTCATGCCCGGTCGGTCTCCTGGCGCTCGGAGAGCGGGGTCCCGGCGTGGGACCTCGTCACTCGACCGCGATGACGAGGTCATAGTGGGGCTGACCCCCCGCATGGGTCTCGATCTCCAGGTGCCCGTGGCGCGCCCGCAGGGCGTCCGCGAGCCGGTCGGTGTCCCGGGCGGACACGCCGGCCCCGGTGAAGACCGTCACCAGTTCCCGCTCGTCGAGGCCGGTCTGGGCCAAGACATCGAGGCTCACCGCCACCAGATCCTCCCCGGCGGCCACCAGCCGGTCATCGACCAGGCCGATGACCTGGCCCCGTGCCACCGTCACGCCATCGATCGTCGCGTCACGGACGGCCCGGGTCAATTCGACGGTCACCACGTCGGAGAGGGCTCCGGTCATCGCCTTTGCGGCGGCATCCAACGAGGCGTCTTGGTGGTAGGCGGCCAGCGCAGCCAGCCCTTGCGGGATCGAACGGCTGGCGACGACCCGGACGTGCTTGTCGGTCAGCTTGGGGATCTGGTTCGCGGTCAGGAGGATGTTGGGGTTGTTCGGGAGCAGGATCACGCCCTCGGCCGCCACTGCCCGGACCGCGGCCAGGATCTCCTCCGTGCTGGGGTTCATCGTCTGGCCGCCGGTGATGATCGTGGTGGCGCCCATCGAGCGCAGGGCCTCGGCCAGGCCGTCGCCCGCCGCCACCGCGACGACGACGTGTTCCCGGGGCTCTGACTCGAAGTTCGCATTCCCGGCCGAAGGCACGGGGACCACCTTGTCGCCCGCGCCGGGCCGGTCAGCCGACAGGGCCCTGGTCTGGGCCTGCATATTGTCGATCTTGATCTGCCCTAGGTCCCCAAGTTTGATCGCGTAGTCCAGGACGGCGCCGGGGTTGTCGACGTGGACGTGGACCTTCAGCATCGTCTCGTCGCCGACGATCACCGCCGACGTGCCCATCGCGGCGATCTCCTCCCGGCACCGGCCAACGTCGATCCCGTCGCCGAAGACCATGAAGTTGGTGCAATAGCCGAAGGCGTCCCCGCCGTGCAGGTCGTCGACGTGTTCGAGGAAGGCCATATCGCCGGAAGGTCCGGTTCCCGTGCCGGTCTGGATGTCCGGCAGCGCCGCGCCCCGGGCGAAGTGTTCCATCCCCTCCAGGATCAGGACGATGCCCTGGCCGCCGGCGTCGACCACGTTCGCCTGGCGGAGGATCTCGAGCAGATCCGGCGTCTCGGCCAGGGCGTCGTTGGCCCCGTCCAGGGCGGCGGCGAGGACCCTGGCCATGGCCGGTCCCCGGCGGGCGGCCGCCTCGGCCCGCTCGGCGGCGACGCGGACCACGGTCAGCATCGTCCCCTCGACCGGTTTCATCACGGCCGTGTAGGCGAGGTCGCGCGCCCGGCCCAGAGCTTCGGCCAGATCCCGGCCGTCGATCTCCTGCCGGTCGCCGATCCCGTTCGCGAAGCCCCGGAACACCTGCGAGAGGATGACGCCGGAGTTACCCCGCGCCCCCATCAGGGACCCGTAGGCGATCCGGGCCGCGACCTCGGAGGCGTTGTCCCGGTCAGCCGGGGCCAGGGTGGCCGCCTCGTCCAGGGCCCCGCGCATGGTCAGGGCCATGTTCGTGCCGGTGTCCCCGTCGGGCACCGGGAACACGTTGAGGGCGTTGACGCGGTCGCGGTTCGCGTCGAGCCAGTCGGTGGCCACGGTCATCGCGTCCAAGAGCAGGCGGCCGTCCCAGACGGCGGCCGGGGCGGCGATGGGGCGCGCCTCGGACGGGACTCGCGCCGGGGGGGTCATGCTCACGGGCGTCCTCGGGCGGGTGCGACGGCGCTGACCCGGAGGCCCTCGACGCTGACGTCGACACGCTCGACCGGCATCCCCAGCGTCCGCTCCACCTGGAACTGGACCGTCTTCATCACGTTGCGGGCGACGGTGAAGATCGGTGTCCCATATTCGACCACGACCGATAGTTCGACGAGCACCCGGCCGTCCTCGACGTGGACGGCGATGCCCCGCCGGCGGCTGGTGATCCCCAATCGCTTGCCGATGGCGGAGCGAACGGTGCGGGGGGCCATGTCGACGATGCCGTAGCAGGACATGACGGCCGAGTGGACGATGGCCGCGATTGCGCTATCCGCCACATCGACGCGGCCCGCCGGGATCGACGGGGTGACGGCGGGGACGGGGAGGGCATCGGGTAGGGCCATGGTGTGTTCCCCCGTGAGATTCAGGCCCAGGGCCGTATGTTGTCCGACACCAAGCACCGTGCTAGGATAGGCGCTTGGCGTGGCGTCGTCTAGGGGGGCTGCCCGTTGGCTCCCACCGGTCGCCATGATGACCGGTTCCGGTCGAACGCTACCATCTCCACCCGGATGTCTCGTGGGACATGATCGAGGATACGAGGAAGGAGCCCCGCGATGGCAGGGTGTGAGGTCTGTGGCAAGCACAAGGTATTCGGTCACAATGTCAGCTTCTCGAAGCGGCGCACGAATCGGGATTTCAAGCCCAACGTCCACCGCAAGACGCTGATGCTCAACGGCAGGATGCAGCGGCTCAACATCTGCACCCGCTGCCAGCGGACCGCGATGAAGCCCGGCCGGATGGCGTAAGGGCCAATCGGGCCCGCGGGTCGGCCGATATCGATCTGATCCGGAGCGG
>JACCVE010000061.1 GCA_013698285.1 Chloroflexia bacterium
CGACCTGACCACGATGCCACCGCGCCGAGATGTCGCTGCCCCCAACCCGATTCGAAGGAGGACCGCCCGATGATCGTCGCCCGCTTCTCGTACGCGTTCAAACCCGTCGACCGGGACCGGGCGATGGCCCTGCTGAACCAAGAGGTGACCGCCGCCCGCGAGCAGGGGATGGAGGCGCGCCTGCTCGTCCCCCTGACGCGCGCCCCGGGCGGGGCATCGCTCCACTACGAGGTGACGCTGGAGAGCCTGGACCGCTTCGAGACCTTCCGCGAGCAGGGGGTCGGCGGCCAGGAAGGCACCAGGACCTGGATGCGCGAGTTGAGCGAATTGCTGCTCGAACCCCCGGCGGTGGAGCTGCTGCGGGTGGCGGAGACGGACGATCCCCCGGTCTGACCCCAGTCCCGCCCATGCTATCATTCGGGAAGTATTGCGGCGCCGCCTGGGTCTGATAGGACGGGTCGTCCTATCAGACCCGGGTCCCGTCGTTGGCACCGGGCGGTCAGGCTGCCCCCCCGCCTTTTGGCCCGGACGGGGGCGACGCTTCCCATCTCCACCCCTTCCCGAGGACCTCTCCATGACCACGACCAACATCCGCCCCGCGACCGACGGCCAGACGCCCTCCCCCGTCCTCCCGGGCAGCGGCCCCGGCCTCGATATCCGGGACGACGTGATCGCCGCGCTGGGGAACACGCCGCTGGTGCGGCTGAATGCCGTCACCCGGGGGATCCGGACGCCGGTGGTGGCCAAGCTGGAGATGTTGAATCCGGGCGGGTCGGTCAAGGACCGGATCGGGATCCGGATGATCGAGGAGGCCGAGCGGCGCGGCTGGCTCAAGCCCGGCGGCACGATCGTCGAGCCCACCTCCGGCAACACCGGCGTCGGACTGGCGATGGCCGCCGCCGTCAAGGGCTACCGCTGCATCTTCGTGATGCCGGACAAGGTCGCCCCGGAGAAGGCCGCCCTGCTGCGGGCCTACGGCGCCGAGGTGGTCATCACCCCGACATCCGTCGAGCGCGACTCACCGGAGAGCTACTACTCGGTCGCCGAGCGCCTCTCCCGGGAGGAGCCGAACGCCTTCCAGCCGAACCAGTACTTCAACCCGATGAACCCCACCACCCACTACGAGACCACCGGACCCGAGATCTGGCGCCAGACCGGCGGCACGATCACCCACTTCGCGGCGGGGGTCGGCACCGGCGGCACCATCTCCGGCATCGGCCGCTACCTGAAGGACCAAAACTCCGCCGTCCAGGTGATCGGGGCCGACCCCGAGGGCAGCATCTACACCTCGGACGACATCCACACCTACAAGGTCGAGGGCGTCGGCGAGGACTTCTGGCCAGGGACGTTCGACCGCGAGATCGTCGATCGCTGGGTCCAGGTCACCGACCGGGAAAGCTTCGCGATGACCCGCAGGGTGGCTCGCGAGGAGGGCATCCTGATCGGCGGATCGTGCGGCCTGGCGGTCCACGCCGCGCTGGAAGTGGCCCGCGAGATCGACGACCCGGACGCCCTGATGGTGGTCCTGCTGCCCGATAGCGGCCGGGGCTACCTCTCCAAGATCTACAACGACACCTGGATGCGGGAGAACGGCTTCCTCTCCCGCTTCGGCCAGCCGGCCCGCCTGGCGACCCTGGTCGCGGCCCGGCACGGTGATGTCCCCTATGTCGTCGCGGTCGGGGCCGACGCCTCGGTCGGCCATGCGATCGACCTGCTCCACCAGCACGACATCAGTCAACTGCCGGTCGTCCGCGGTGACGACGCGACCGTGGCAGGGCCGGGCGAGCCGGGCACCGGGACCGGCCCCCTGGGGCGGGGCATCGATGTCCCGGCCGTGGTCGGCTCGATCCAGGAGCGGACGTTGCTCGACCGGGTCTTCCGCAATCCGGAGATCCTCTCCGCCCCGGTCTCCGACGTGATGGAGCCGCCCTTCCAGTTGGTCGATTCCCAGGAGCCGATCGAGCAGGTCTACCCGCTGCTGACCGCCGGGTCACCGGCCGTGCTGGTGCAGGACGGGGGCCGGGTCACCGCCGTCGTCACCCGGGCCGACCTGCTGGCCTTCGTCTCCCACCACCGGCGAGAGATGGGGTAGCGTCGGCCACGGGCAACCCGAGCGTCCCGCCCGGCCCGGCATTCACCGGCGTCCACACCCGGGGACCGGGGGCTTCAGCGCAACGACATGAGTTCGATGCCCGTCATCGGGAAGTGCTTCACGTTGCTCGTGACCAGGACCGCGTCAATGTCCATGGCCACGGCTGCGATCAGGGCATCAACCAACGACAGGGTAACGCCTTGACGAGCGAAGTCATAGCGCCACTCCCCAGCCTGGATGGCGGCTGACCGGCTGATGTCCCAGTACGTGAATGCCTCCAGCCACTGCCTCCATCGTCCCCGATCGGCCAGAGCGATGCCGGCGAGAAACTCGCCAGTGACGACTGGGCAGATGCCAACGACATTGCCGCCATCCAAGAGTGCCATCAATCGTTCCCGCGTTTCCCCGTGCCGGTGTGACGCATCGATGAGCGTCGATGCGTCCACCAGGTAGTTTGCGGGGGTCACGAATGATCTGCCCACAACTCGTCGACCCGCGCGTCGGACTCCTCCCGGATCTTGCGGACCCACGCATCGGCGGCCTCCGGGGTCGCCCAGTCCGGGTTCGGGTCCTCAAAGGTCGGCATATCCTCGAAGATCCGGAGGCGTTCTTCGCGGTCCAGCGCTTCTCCCACCACCCGGGCGATGTAGGCGCTCCGCCCGCGCTTGCCCGCCCGCGCATCAATCTTGGCCAACAGTTCGGCCGGCAAGATGACGTGCGTTCGCACGGGCGTGTCCAGGGTCGCCATGGAGTTCCTCCTCTCATCGATCCTCACCATTCATCGTTGATTCGCCCTCAAGATATCACACGGTAGTGGGATTTGCGCGGCGCGGCGGCTCTCGCGAACGATCCTCGGCTCCCGGGAGTGGCCCGGACTCTGACGCCAGGGCACCGACGCACGGACGCGACGTTGCTGCCCACGGGGGCACGTCGCCCACCGTCGTTTCCACGCTGGCGCCTCCACTCCAGGCAGTACGTCCGTCTCTCCGGGCTGAGCGAGCGGGATTGTGGCGCTGTGGATCGTGCTCTGAACCTATCCACCGGTACCGACGCTCGACCCGGGCTCTGCCCAGGCATGCCAATGCCCCTGCCGAGCGATGGGGAGACGATCGGTACGCTCCCGCGGCCGTCGGTCTTACGCGGGCTGCATCGGCGAGGGTTGACACCGTCAGTATACGGTGATAACTTTATACACAGAGATTACTCCGCGGCGGCGATACGGACGGGAGATGATGATGACTGCCACGACCCGCCGCGAACGCCACCGCCTCGCCACCGCCGACGAGATCAAGCAGGTCGCCCGGCGGCAGATGGCCGCCGAGGGAGCGGCCGCCCTCTCGCTCCGCGCCATCGCCCGGGAGATGGAGATGACCGCGCCCGCCATCTACCGCTACTTCCCCAGCCGCGA
>JACCVE010000495.1 GCA_013698285.1 Chloroflexia bacterium
CGCCTCGACCACTCGGGCTGGCAGCAGGACGTGACGGCCGACTTCGGCCCGGACGACGAGCCGACGACGCGGGTGCTGGGCGACGATGGGTCGCAATGCGTGATCGAGATCCCGTTCGCCGACACCCCGGCCCCGCTGAAGGTGGCGGTCTGGCAGGTGCTGGTGGGCAGGGTGCCGCTCTTCCTGCTCGATGCCGACGTGGACGGGAACCCGGAATGGACCCGGACCGTCTCGTCCCGGCTCTACGGTGGGGACCGGGAGCACCGCCTGCGGCAGGAAGTGATCCTCGGGCTGGCGGGCGTGCGCGCCCTGCGGTCGATGGGCATCCACCCCGACTACTGGCACGCCAACGAGGGCCACGCCGCCTTCCACCTGCTGGAGCGGGTCCGGGAGCACGTCGTCTCGGGGACAGGCTACGACCGGGCCGCCGAGGCGGTGCGCCAGACGACCGTCTTCACGAGTCACACCCCGGTCCCGGCCGGTCACGATGTTTTCGGGCCGGACCAGATGGACCGCTATTTCCAGGCCTTCTGGCCGGAGATGGGGCTGGACCGGGCGACCTTCCTCGGCCTGGGACACCACGAGGAATCCGGCGACGGGTTCAACCTGACCGCCCTCTCGCTCCGCCTGGCGGGGCACCGCAACGGTGTCAGCGAGCGCCACGGGGAGATCACGCGGGAGATGTGGCGCGATATCTGGCCGGGCGTCTCCCCGCCGGTGATCCCGATCACCTCGATCACCAACGGGGTCCACCTGCCGACGTGGGTCACGCCGCGCATCCAGGGCTTGCTCGATCGCTACTTGGAACCTGGCTGGCGGGAGAACCATGACCAATCCCTCGCCTGGGAGGGCGTGCGGGCGATCCCCGAGGACGAGTTCTGGGCGGTCCACCGGGCCTGCAAGCAGGACCTGATCGACTTCCTGGACGAGCGGGCTCGCCGGCGCTGGGCGGATGGCGGGTTCGACCCGTCGCAGGCCGTGGCCTCGGGGCCGTGGCTCGACAGCAGCCACTTCACGATCGGGTTCGCCCGGCGGTTCGCGACCTACAAGCGGGCCACGCTGCTGTTCCGGGACCCGGAGCGGCTGGCCCGGATCGTGAACGACCCGGAGCGGCCGGTCCAGATCATCTTCGCCGGCAAGGCCCACCCGGCCGACGATGGCGGCAAGCTGCTGATCCAGGAGATCGTCAACCATGCCCGGAACCCGCGCTTCGGCGGCAGGATCGCCTTCGCCGAGGACTACGACATGGAGCTGGCCAGCTACCTCGTCTCCGGGGTCGATGTTTGGCTGAACAACCCCCGGGCGCCCTTCGAGGCCAGCGGCACGAGCGGGATGAAGGCCGCCGCGAATGGCATCCCGAACCTGAGCATCCTCGATGGCTGGTGGTGCGAGGGGTGGGCGCCGGACAACAGCAACGGCTGGGGGATCGAGCCCGCGCCCCTCGAAGAGCACGCCCAGGACGCCGCCGAGGCGGAGGCGATCTACTCGCTGCTCGAGAACGTGGTCGTGCCGCTCTACTACCATCGTGACGTGACGAATTGCCCGGTGGAGTGGAGCAGGGTGGCCAAGGAGGCGATCCGCACCGTCGGCCCCGCGTTCTCGGCCCGCAGGATGGTGATCGAGTACATCCACCGCCTCTACCAGCCGACCGCCGCGTCCGCCGCCGGGGCCGATTAGCCTTCCGGGTCCCAGGTCGTCGTCCGGTTCGCCGGACGCGATCCGGACCCCGATGTCGCGGGGTATGGTGGGGGATGATCCGGCGATCCGGCCTCCTCGTGTGCCCCGCCGGTCTCCGGCGGGGTCTTTTCCTCCCTCGCACTGCCCCGACCTGATCGGGCCGGTGCGGTCGTCTCCGTGGTCCGACGTGCCCGCCTGGCACGGCAGAGGACATGGGAGCCTGTCGCCGGGCGATTCTCGCGCGGCCTGGTACGCGGATTGCACCGTAGCGGCGAGAGCGTGTCGCCGCCGTGTGCCACAATGGCACGCCACTAGGGCCGATCGGGCCGGACGTCGACCCCCACGCGCCGGATGGCCGTGTCGAGACGGGCGCTCGCCACAGAGGAGTTTCGCGATGACGATGTCTGGACCGAGCCCCGAAACCTTCGACGCCGGGATGTCGGTCGTCTCCGCCGATGGCAGGACCGGGACGGTCGAGGAAGTCATCTCGGACACGGGTGACCCGGAGACGACCGAGCTGGCCGTGCGGTGGGACGACATCGATGACGTCGAGATCGTCTCCGCCGCCGGACTGACCGGGGCCGAGATGATGGACGAGGCAATGGGCGACGACGCGACCCGGGCCGCCGCGACGAGCATGGACGTGGACCTGTCGCAGCCGATGTCGGACATCACCGCCGAGGCCATGACCACCGGCAGGACGACGGGACAGCCGGTCGGTGCCACGGGCGACATGGCCGGGACCGAATCCGGTCCCATGACCGCCGGCACGACCACTGGAACCACCGCTGGAACGACCACCGGAACGACAGATGTCGATGAGTTGGTGATCCCGGTCCGGGAAGAGGTCTTGATCCCCGAGATCCACGAGACCGACCTTGGCGCGGTGGTGATCCACAAGCGAGTCGAGGAGGTGCCGGTCAGCACCTCGGTCGATGTCGAGCGGGAGCAGGTCTCGGTCGAGCGGGTCGAGATCAACCGGCAGGTCGACACCGCCCCCGGGCCCCGGCAGGAGGGGGACACCCTGATCATTCCGGTGGTCGAGGAAGTCCTGTTCACCGAGAAGCGGCTCATGTTAAAGGAAGAGATCCACGTCACGCGGAAGCGGATCACGGAGCGGGTCCCGGTCGAGGAGACGCTGCGCCGCGAGGTGGTCGAGTTCGAGGAGCGCCACGACGACGTGACCGCCGTCCAGGCCGCGACCCCGGCCCCGGGGACGCGGTAGGCACCGCCGGCCGGCGATTGACCGATGCCGGTGCGGCTCCCGAGTCACGTGTGGCCCTGGTCCCGCCCGGGCATCGGTGAGCCGGAGGATACGGGGAGTTCAGCCAGAGTCCCGGCGAGGGACGCTGTCATCACCCGGTCCGAGACGGAGAGAGGATCGAGACGATGGCCGGTCAGGGGTGGCAATCGCGGCGCCGGTCCCGGTCCCGGCACGATGCCGCCCGCTCGACCCCGACAGGGTGGACGATCGGGGCGGCGCCGGGCGCCGAGACGGTGATCGCCGTGCTTGGCCCCGCTGCCTTGCCGGTCGCGCTGGCCCGGCTCCACGGGGCGGGCTTTGGCCACTTGGTCCGCGTCCTCGACCCGGCCCGCGGGGACATCGGGGTGAGCCTGCGCCGGGCGGGGATCACCGCCGACATCGGGCTCGACACGTTTGACCCGGACGCCTCAGTGGTCCTGGTCCAGGCGACGGGGCGCTCGGCCGTCGTCGGCGACCTGTTGTTGACCGCCGGGGCTCGCGAGGTGCGGGTACTGGTCAATCCCGAGCGGCGCGACGCCGGTGAGGCCGCCGACCTGGCCGTCGGTGAGGTCGGCGGTGCGGATAGCGATGTGGCCGCCGGCGACCTGATGATCCCCACCGACCTCGACGGGTCGGACACGGGGGCCGGGGCGAGCCGCTGAGGGGCCGGTCCGTCGGTCCTGAGACGTCAGATGTCGCGTCGTGACACCACAGGCGGGCGGGTGACGCGGGCGGGCGGCGCGGATTGGCAGGCCGGGCGACGCGAGCAGAGGTGCGGGCCGCGCCCCGCCCGTGTAGGGGAAGACCTTGTGTCCTCCCAGATTATGATGAACGGTAGTTGGAGTCGGTAGGTTTTCTTCGAGAATGCTGATTGACTCAAAGAACGTGTACTGGGAAGGCGAGAGGACACAAGGTCCTCCCC
This sequence comes from Chloroflexia bacterium, assembly GCA_013698285.1. Classification (GTDB taxonomy): domain Bacteria; phylum Chloroflexota; class Chloroflexia; order Thermomicrobiales; family UBA6265; genus JACCVE01. The sequence continues at coordinate 3,843 of JACCVE010000495.1, forward strand.
TACGTGAGGATCGGCGTACCCTGGCGGCAACGCATCGCGCCCCGGCGGCAACGCATCGCGCCGCGGTGATCGCGCGGATCGCGCCGCGACGCGCCGACCGCGACGCGCCGACCGCGACGTGCCGACCGTCGATCGTGGTTCGTCGACCGGCCGGGTTTCCGGGGCGAGGACTCTGCGGGCGTATCTGACGCCGCGGG
>JACCVE010000506.1 GCA_013698285.1 Chloroflexia bacterium
ATGGCGGGGGCCAGGATGTCGGCCAGGACGCGGCCAGTGCTGACGGCCTCGAACCGCTCGGAGCAGAGGATCGTGCCGCGGACCGTGCCGGCGACGATGACGTGGCGGGCGGTCAGGGTCGCCTCGACGTTCGCCTCCTCGGCGATGAAGATGGTCTCGGCGGCGGTCAGGCTGCCCTGGACGGTGCCGATGACGTGGAGGGAGCCCCCGGTCTCCAGTTCACCCTTCCAGACGGTGTCCTGGGCGATGACGCTGGTGCGCTGGTCCAGGATGGGATCGGTGGACATGGGGACGGCGTCTCCCGTCCGGGCCAGGCCGGTCCCGGAACTCGCGGTGGCGATGCCGTAGGGGTCGGAGACGGGTGCCGCGTCGTATAGGGTCTCGTCGGCGCGGTCGACGTGTCCCTGACGGCCGGTGGTGGACCCATACTCGAACGGATCGCCGGGAGCGGCGTCGGTCCGGGCCGGGGCCATGGGGTCGGTGTCGTCCGCCGCGTCCGGATCATCATCGGGGGTCGCCCCGGCGAGTTGGTGCTTCAGCGCGCTGAACTGGCGATTGAACGTATCGACGCCCTTCTCCCTGCGAAAGACCATGCTTTCCCCCTCCAGATCTGTGGACCGTTTCGGACCGTTCGCCGCTCGGCCACCCGAGCCCCTGGCCGCCGACCATGTCCGGCGCCCGACACGCCGCCAGCACCGCACCGGCCCAGCGTGAACGTGGCTCCGGATGATTGGCTCGGACCGTCCCGGCAGGCGACGAGCCAGTCTCGGTCGACGAGCGCCGGACATCCAGCCGACGTGCTGTACGTACGATCATCCTAGCACATGGGCGACCGCGCGGCGGCTTGCCGCATGAGAGCGCCTGGCCGCGTCGCCACCCGGGATGACCGGCCAATCGGTGTCCCGCAGCCGATGGGGCGCCCCTCCAGATCAACGTCCCGGCCGACCGTCCGGTTCTCTTTTTTCGGCGTTTCCATGGGAACGTTGTCGTGGATGGCGCGAGCCCGGCCCGGCGGGGCACCGGGTTCGTGTGAGAAGCGTCGTATGCGACAACATGGCGCGGTCTAACGTCGACTGTCGGAGATGGGCGGGAGACTGGCGGTGTTACGTGGGTTCGCAATGCGTCTCGCCGTCTACCGGGGCCGGTGTGAGCCGTGGCTCTCGGGGTCCTCGTCAGTGGGTGGCCGTGGCCGGGGAGGGGCGACGAGAGACCCAGGCGACGAGGGCCGACATGGCGGCGATGCCGAGGGCGATGCCGACGCAGGCCACGGCGACGCCCGCGACGCCACCGGCGGCACCCGGGTCCAGGAACGGATAGGGGTACCAATCGACGATCGGACCCCGGACGAGCGAATAGACCATGTAGAGCGCGGGGTAGATCAGCCAGACCGAGGCCCGGCGCCAGGACAGGCCATGTGCCGGCGGCGCGATGAACCAATCGGCGACCACCACCAGCGGCATCAGGCGGTGGACGACCGTATCGACCCAGGGGATGGTCGTCTGGAGTTCTTCCTGGTACCCGGAGAGCAAGAGGCCGTAGACGATCCCGGTGGTCGCCATGTAGACGACGGCGGCACCGCGGAGCAGGTCGAAGCCGAGGGACGACCGCCCCGGGGACACTGCTCCCACCGACGTGGCCGCCGAGATCGAGCGGGCGGCGGCGAGGAAGACGACCGAGGCCAGGATGTTGCTCTCGATCGTGAAGAAACTAAAGAAGTTGCTCGCCCGGAAATCGGCGTTGTCGTCACGAGAACTGAGGAACTGGTATGTGATCGTGCCGAGGGTCAGGACCGCGAAGATGACGCGATAGGTCGCGATCGCCTGGTGCTTCGTCATGACGGTGCTCCTTCACGCGATGGGCGGTCATCCGGGCCACCATATCACCAAGGGAGCGTGCCGGAGTGACCAGGGGGACGATCTCCCGGGGCAAGAGAGCAGTACCTCGGGGAGTGGTTCGACTCGGTGATCACGGACTGTGACGCCAGCAACGGGACGTGCCCGGCATTGCGAAGCACGGGTGGCGGTTCCACGGTAGTTCCCCCGATCCCTCCCGCGTGACCGCCCCGGAGCGGGAGCGACACGCGGTCTACCGGACCGTGCGTGACGCCATCCGACCGCGGATCGAGGCAGATTTGCCCTTCGCGGGTCCAACCACCAGGGGAAACACCTCGTCCAGGGCTCGTGCCAGGGCGCCGGTTCGCCGTCGTCGTGAGTGCGGCGGGCGCTCCGGATGCGGCCCGGGGGCTGGGGTAGCGGTTGATCCTGTCGAGCCGCCGGGACCGGTGAGGAGGACGCTTCGCTGGCCCGACGGCGGCGCTCGCGGTAGGCGATGGTGGAATTGCAGAGCTCGACGGCACGTGTGGGTCGGGGGAGCAGTCTTGATCTGAGCCGTCAAAGAGAGTGATTGCCACATCGCTGTAGAGAGAATGATCCAATCCCTCGTGATGCTTGGCGCTTTCGTATACTGACACGCGTGTGAAGCACCGCTGTGTCCGATATTGATGGCTCGGGTGTCGCGTTCGCGATATTGATGTGTGGTCGTGGCAAGGTCATTGAGACCTGACACCGGCAGACGCAGTAAACCGGCAATCGAGTACCGACATGGGTTGATTGCCTGATCGGCGCCAGGAAGGGTCTGATGATTGCGACCGTAGGGCAGAGAATGGCACAGTGGCAGCAAGAGCAATTGGATCTGACCAATCGCAACCGACTCCTCCACTTGTCCACTTCTTCGACTCGACCTACGTCGATTGAAATCGTCGCGCCTTCGGTCGAAGACATCTTCCAACGCCTTGTCTCGGGATCTGGATGGACCATTCGTGGCTACCCGGATGGGGAGCGAGCGGGGTCAGGAACGAACGTCGAGCCGACGGATATTTCGGGGTTGCTCACTGATGGTGTGAGCATCTCCTCTATGCTCGAGGAACGGGTCAATCGCGTCGCCGGGCGTCTGCTAGTTCGGGCCAGACAATCGGAGCAGGAGCAGGGGGTCAACACCCTCTTCATCGCGTTCGGTCTGCTCAAGTGGCGGGAGCAAAGTAGCGGAGAGACGTGGCGGTACGCGCCGCTCGTGCTCCTGCCTGTGACGATTGAAGAACTGCCTAAGGATGGTGCGTATCGAATATCCGGGGCAGGGGAGGATCCAGAATTCAATCAAACATTGACCGAACGACTCAAGCGCGACTTTGGACTTCAGTTATCCGTTGAGTTATCGGAGGGATCAAGTCTCGCAGACGTGTTTGCCGAAGTTCGGGACATAATCTCGTCAAGGGCTGGCTGGGGCATCCTCGAACAAGCTCATGTGTCGCACTTTCAGTTTCATAAGATTCGAATGTTTCACGACCTTGGTCAACACGTC
>JACCVE010000510.1 GCA_013698285.1 Chloroflexia bacterium
GGGTCGGCCAGCGCCCGGTGCGCCCAGCCGATCCGCCCCGCCGCCAGCCCGGCGACCGAGGTGGCCGTCTCGCCGTCCGCTCCCGCTCCCGCCAGCGATTCGCGGACGGCCGGCTCCGGCACCGGCCGCAGCTCGATCGCCTGGCATCGCGAGCGCACCGTCGGCAGCAGGCTCTCCGGATCGTCGGTCAGCAGCAGCAGGACCATGAACGGGGGCGGCTCTTCCAACGTCTTGAGGAGGGCCTGCTGGGCCACGGTCTGCATCGTCTCGGCGTCCTCGACGATGACCACCCGCCAGGGCGCCTCCATCGGCCGCAGGGCGGCCGTGCCGCTGATTTCCCGCACGGTCTCGATCGCCAGCGAGGTGTGCTTGCTGCCCGGCTTGTCCGACACGGTCGCCTGCCGCTCTAGGTCGAAGACCGTCACGTCCGGGTGGACTCCCCGCCCGATCTTGCGGCAGGCCCGGCACGTCCCGCACGGCAGGCCGGGGCCGGGCGGCGTCAGGCATTCCAGGGCCCGGGCCAGGGTCGCGGCCAGCGCCCCCTTGCCGGTCCCCGCCGGGCCGGACACCACGTAGGCGTGGCGCACCTCGTTCCGCGCCACTGCCAGGCGCAGCCCGTCGACGACCCGCTCATTCCCCATCAGCGGCCAACCGGCGTCCGGCCCCGCCCCGGCCGGGATATCGACCATGGAGGCGACCACCTAAGCCGCCGGGCGCTTGGCGACGGCACCCGCCCGGCGCTTGACCGGCCGCCGTCGCCGGGCGACCGGGGCGTTCGATTCCAACTGCCGGCCACCGATCAGCAATTCCGCCAGCCGCTGCCGCTCCACACCGCTCAACTCGGGCTCCGTGGGCAGGTCGTTGAGGAAGAGCGGCAACTCCCGGGGCAACAGGACCGGCCAGTCGGGCGCCTCCGCCTCGATGTCGGCCCGGGGATCGGTGAAGACGATCGCCCCGTCCACCGGCACGTCGAGGTCATTCCCGGCCAGGAACGTCTCCAGCGAGCCGACCGCCTTCTGGGTGTCGTATGACGGGTTGCCGAGCTGTGGCCCGCCCATGCTGAACAGGCGCAGGAATCCCCCGCTTCGCTTCCGCCACCTACCCTCCTTGACCGCCACCTTGCCCATCATCTCACGGGTCACGAACACCACCACCCCGCCGGGGTGGATCAGCAGGTGCTCGTAGAGCCTGTCCCCCGCTTTGGTGTAGTGGGCCAGCGTGAAGCGGTCCCCGGTCTTGGCCAGGGCCTGGTCGATGATCTGGTCGTTGCGGACCGGCCGGCTCCACTTGCCGACCTCCTGCATCCCCCGGTTAAACACCACGAACCCGGCCAGCATCAGGGCGTAGGCCAGGAACCAGATCTCCTCGAAGACCAGCACCCAGAACGTGCTGGCGAGCATCAGGAAGCCGATCAGGGCCATCCACCGGGCCCGGCGCTTGCTCCGCTGGATATGGGCGACATCACGCACGATTCGCATGGGGGCCTTCTACTTCTCCACCTTAACGGGGCCGGACGAGGGTCGGGAGACGGGCGCCGGAGACATCGGACAACGGCCCAGGCGGGGCCGGGCCACGCCGCTGGCAGCGTCATGTATCGTCCAGCGCCACGGTGCCCCGAGTGTAGCACGGGGCAAAGCGCCCTCCCGTCACCCCGACACCGCTCCGGGCGACACCGGCGCGGACGACGGCACCCCCGACTCTGCTAGATTATCGAAGGTGTCCGTGGATGACTCACCGTCGCACCATCACCGATCTCACCCCACCGTCACGGTAGTGCCTCCATCCTGGAGCGGTCCCATGCACCCGATCGTCGCCGACAACCTCGACGCCATCCGGGCCCTCTGCCAGGAGTATGGCGTCGCCCGGCTGGAGATCTTCGGCTCGGCAGGAACTCCGGACTTCGACCCGGCCCGGAGCGACATCGACTTCCTCGTCGAGTACCCCCCGGACTACGACTATGGCCCGTGGCTCGGGCGTCTCCACGAACTGGAAGCGGGGCTCGCCAGCCTTCTTCGGTGGGACGTCGATCTGGTGATGACGACCGCGTTGCGCAAGGAACGATTCCGCCTGGAAGCTGCCAAGACCCGAACGGAGATCTACCATGCTCCAGAAGTATCTGACGTGGCTTGAGGACCTCGTCAAATCATGCGAGTACATCGCCTCGGACACGAGCGGGATGACATTCGACGAGTATCTGTCCGATCGACGTACGCGCCAGGCGGTCGAACGCAACTTCGAGATCATCGGCGATGCTCATTCGTCTCGGGCGAGCCGATCCCACGCTCGTCGCTCGCATTTCCCGGCATCGGCAGGTCATCGACTTCCGCAATCGCCTCGCGCACGGCTATGCTGACATCGATGAGCAATTGGTTTGGAATATCATCCAAAATGCCGTACCGGCCTTACGCGCGGAGGTCGAAGCGGTCATGAACGGTACGCGTGAACATTGACGTGTCATGACGAGCGAGTGACCCTTCATTCGACCGGCCCCACTCCCGAGATGCGCCGGAGACCGCTCACTGTCGCCCCACTCCTCACGGCTGATGCCCCGCCCCCAGCACCATCTCCGCCGTTGCCCGCAGCGCCGCCAGGGCCACGATCGCGACCACCGCCCCCGTTGCCACCCGTCCCCACCACGGGCGAAACTGGCCGGTCAACCCGAACGTCCCCTCCCGGCCCGTC
>JACCVE010000518.1 GCA_013698285.1 Chloroflexia bacterium
GGCCAGTCCCGGCCGTCCCGGCATCGGTGTCGTTGCCTCGGGTCGCCCCGGCACCGAGGCCACCGGCGACCGGGTAGCCGTCCCGCTCCCAGCGGGTGAGGATCTCCCGCAGGCGGCGGGGGGCGACGAAGGCGCTGCCCGCCTCGACGGCCTCGTAGATGGCGGCCCGGACCCATTCCCAGCCGGTCATCGCGGCGCCGTCCGGCATCCGGGTCGCGGCGGCGGCCGGCTCGAACCGCTCGGCCATGCCCCGCAGCAGGTGGGCCTCGGCCGGGGTCAGGCGGCGAGCATTGGCGTCCTCGAAGGCCCGGCCCGCGGCCGCCTCGCCCGGCCCATCGCCCGGAGGGACCGGAAGGTCATATCCGGCGAGGACCGAGGCGGTCCCGGTGCGGTCATCGACCAGGGTGGCCCCGGCCGGGGTCCCGGCTTGTCCCGCCGGACCGGCGTGCCCGGCCTCGCCTACTAGGTTGTGACTGTCGGCAGCCATGCCGCTACGGGGTGTCGCCACGGTTCGTCCGCCGAGGGTGATCCGGGAGGTAGTGTGGGCGGTGAGTTCGTCCGAGTCGGTCCCCGGCGGCGTGGCGAAGCCTGGCTCATCTCGATGGCCGGGAGTGGTCGTGGTCGTTGTAGACAAACGTTGGTCATACGTCGTGTTGGACCGTGCAACACCGGTTGGGCCACCGTCGTTGGCCGGTCCAACCACGGTCGAGCCAAAACGGGCCAAACCATCGTTGGCCCCGGCAACGTCCGGCTCCGAACCTCTGTTGACGAGAGCAACGTCCGGGTCCAAACCATCGTTGGCATGTGCAACAGAGGTCTGTCCGGACCCCACGATGCCGACAGGTGAGGTGTCATTATCGGCGGGCAGGGTTGCCAGCCCGTCATCACCGCTGGACATGCCGAGGAGGGCTGGTCCGGCGCCCGTCTCCTCCACGACCGGCGTGGCCCCCGCGCGGCGGGCGGCGTGGCCGGCCCGGGTGCGGTCGCTGGCCTTGGTCTCTTCCCGCTCGGTGCGGGCTGCCAGGCGGGCCCAGGCGTCGGTCTGGCGGAGGACGGGCAGCATCTGGTGCCAGACGTTGTCCGGGTCGATCGGGGCGAAGCGGGGCGAGAAGATGCGGCGGACGTAGCGGTAGACCGCCTTGTCGCGGTCGGCCAGCTCGACCACGCGGATGACGTCGCGGGTGTTCAGGGTGAAGCCGTCGCCCTGGTCCTTGACCCGGTAGAAGTTGTGGGGCACCCGCCAGCGGCGCCCCATGGCGTCGGTCCGCAGGACCATCTCCTTGCGGATCTCGATCAGGTCAAGGGCGACCAGGATCTTGTTGATCGTGATCAGCTCGGCCCGGTCCTCGCCGTAGAAGTCGGCCTCGCGCTGCTGGGAGGGGAAGGCGTACCCCCGGTGGGGGGACTCCTCGCGCCGGTCGGTCCAGACCGTGTACGAGTTGAGGAGGCCGACCCCCTTCAGGCCGAGCAGGGGCGAGTACTGGGTGACGACGCTGTTCCAGTGCCAGAACCAGCCGCGTCGCCGGGTGTCCTCGCCGCCCCGGCTAGCATCCGCCTCGCCGACGACTCCGACCGGCACGCCGGACTCACCAGACGCGCCGGTCGCACCCGTGGCGCCGCCGCCGGGCATGACCGTCTCGTCTCCGCTGCCGGGCGCCTGGGGGGCGCCGACGGGAGGTGGCGTCGACCGGGCGGACCGGCGACGGGGCGTGTTCACCGTGCCCCCCGTGGGGAGACGATGGGGCTTCGCCGCGACCCAGATCGGGGCGGCATGGGGTGTTGACAGCACCGCACGGGTGTGTCTAGAATACAGAGGTCGCCCGGGTACACGGAACCCTCCCTTGGCGGGGATAGTGGCGGCAGATTCGGCGAGAGGGTCACGAACAGGCGGTCTGGCGATGGTCCGTTCGTTCCCCGGTAGTGCGTCTTAGCGCGGCCGAGACACCCGAGTACAGATTCGAGATCGAGATCGAGCGGTTGACGTTGGCGCGTCGGCCGCTCGTTCCTTTTCCCGCCGGTTCCCCCCGGTGGTCATCCCCGTGCCCGCGTCGCCCGCCCAGGTCCTGGTTGGCGCCAGGGCTCTGATGACGAGGCCGTCCGCCTGAGCCCCTTGGCGGGGGCGGTCGGATGGCCGTGGCGCGGTCTGGAGACGGGACCGGGTCCGGTCCCGCATCGCGTGGTTCGGTCGCCGCGTGCTGTCGATCGCGTGTCCTCCCCGGCGCCCCCGGCGCCGTTCTCCATCGAATGGCGAGACGCCCTCGCGTCCCCCCGGATCGAATCCGCTACCGGACCTGTCATCTCGCCCGGGCAGGCCGGTGCGGACGTGGTCGCGGTGGTGGTCCGGCACGGGCGCGAACGTCTCACGGCTGCCGGGGAATGTTCCGGCGATCGTGAGCGGTTCGCGTCCGGGCCCGACGGCCGGGGTCCCCGAGATCAGAGACGCCCGGTGAGGCGTGGTCATGGGCGGCGCGGTGCCGCCACTGGGACGGTTGGCGTCGGTCCGCTTCATCGGGCGCCACCCGGGTCCGGCGCGGTGCCGTCGAGGTCCGCCGGGACGACGAAGGCCAGGCGGGTCTGGAGCGCACCGGAGACCGGCGGGAGGCCGGTCGGACCGGGGCCGCTGAGGACCAGGTCGGTGCC
>JACCVE010000522.1 GCA_013698285.1 Chloroflexia bacterium
GTCCAGGACGTGATCGGGCCCGCGCTGGCGGCCGGGACGGACGTGGTCTGCGACCGGTTTGCCGACTCGAGCATCGCCTACCAGGGGGGAGGCCGAGGTCTGGACCCGGTTACCCTCCAACAGGTCCAAGCTTTCGCCACTGGTGGGCTTCGTCCCGACGTGACCCTGCTCCTCGACCTGCCAGTCGAGGTGGGACTGGCCCGCCGCATGCGGGATCTCGATCAGGTAAACCACCTCGACCGGGAGGGGGAGGAATTCCATCGACGGGTGCGCGAGGCGTACCATCGCCTCGCCGCCGCCGCGCCGTCGGTCTGGGTCATCATCGACGCGGCCCGGCCGAGGTCCGAGGTGAGTGAGGCCATCCGCCAGTCCCTGCGACTGCGGTTCAACGCCAAGGATGCTGGCACGGACACGTCGCTGCCGGCACCTGGCATCACCGGTTCCCCGCGTCGCGACCATCCGAGAAGGATTTCATGAAACTGGTCATCGCCATCATCCAGAGTAAGGACGCGGACACACTGACCGGCGCCCTGGCAGCCGCCGGACACCACGCTACCCGGGTCGATAGCGCCGGGGGCTTCCTCCGAGAGTGCAACGTGACGTTGTTCCTCGGCGTCCCCGATGAGGCGGTGGCGGTGGTGACTGGTCTGATCACGCGTCATTGCCAAGCGCGGCGCCGATTCGTGAACCCGCTGGTGCCGGTGCTCGAACCCGCCGAGTCCTTCGTCACCGCGCCGGTCGCCGTGGAGATCGGGGGGGCGACCGTCTTCGTCCTGAAAGTGGAGCGGTTTGAGCGGACGGCGTAGACTAGGCGGCATGGAACACGAAAAGTGCCAGGGGAACCGTCTGAACATAGCACGAGGGAGGCACACATGGACGGTGTGACGACGGCGGTGGCCAGGGGGGCACAGGTCCTGCTCGCCCTTGGTGGGGCGTATGTCGCCGTCCTCTGGTTCGCGTCCATCGTCTGGACGTTCCGGGACATCGAGGCCCGGAGCCGGAACGTGATCACTCAGGTCGCCTCGACGTTGCTCTCGGTCCTCTTCCCCTTCATCGGCATCCCGCTCTATATGATCCTGCGGCCGAAGGACACCCTCGACGGCTCCTACCAACGTTCACTCGAGGAGGAGTATCTCCTCCAAGATCTCGAAGAATTGCCGCTCTGTCCCACCTGCCAACGGTTCGTGGAGGACGACTTCGTCCTCTGCCCGCACTGCCACGGCACGCTGCGCGAACCCTGTCTCTCCTGTGCCCGGCTGGTGGACCTGCGCTGGTCGCTCTGTCCCTACTGCGGCACGGCCCAGGACGGCCGCTCCGTCGAGCCGGTGAGCGTGACGCCGGAGCGCCGCTGGGTCGCGCCGCGCCGCCGGTCCGCCACGCCGGTCGACCGAGAGGACGCCGCGGCCCGGGGAGGAGCGGCGGTCCCGACGCCGCTGAGTCCTCGTCCCGAACCCAATGTCGCCGATGAGCCGGTCGTGGCGGCCGCGAGTCGGACCCGTCTGCGTTCGCAGGGACCGTCGGAGATTACCGAACTGCCGGTCAACGGGACGGCGCACGGCGTGAACGGGGTGTCCACGGGGCGATTCACACCTCCCCGGCGTCAGCAACCGGCGCTCACCCAGAACGGGCGGGTCGGGACGGTCTCATCCCCGGGACCGACTCGCGACGTCGCGCCTGCCAATGGCACGGCCCGGCGAGTTGAGGTCCTGGCAGCAGCCGCCACAGGACGAACCGACGGAGATTAACTGGCGGGGCTCCACTGTGGCGGGCGGTGCACTGTCGGATTGGCCGTGGCCCTCATCGCGTGGGTTTGCGCGTCGGCACGGCATCGGGTCGAATTTGAAAATTGAACTTGGTCCGGAACGCCTCGAAAAAGTTGGTTGACGGGAGGGTGATCAGCCGGAACCGGTGCTCTCCCCGGCGGACGAGGACCGTATCACCCTTGCCGAGGGCGAACGTCGGCCGACCGTCGAGGACCAGCGATGCCTCGTGCTCGCCCGGGGTCAGGAGTTCGACCGTCGTGTCCTCGGCGACCACGAACGGGGTTCGGATCGGGGAGTGACAGGAGATCGGGACGATCGCGAACCCTCGCACCCCCGCCGTCAAAACTGGACCCCCCGCCGCCATGCCGTAGGCCGTGCTGCCACGCGGCGTGGCGACGATCATCCCGTCTCCCGGGTAGGTATTGACGTAGCGGGCATCGAGGTAGAGTTCGACGTCGATCATCCGGACATCAGAGCGGATCACGACATCGTTGATCGCCCAGCCCACCTCGAGGCGGGTCTGATCGCGTTGGACGGAGGCGGCCAGGGTGGCGCCCTCCTCGATCACGAAGTCGCCGTCGAGCAGGCTGCCGAGCGCCGCGACCCAATCCCGCCGCTCGACCGCGGCCAGGAAACCGACCTTCCCGAAGTTGATACCGAGCAACGGCACGTCGGCATAGCGGTTCGCCACGCGCATCATGAGTCCATCGCCTCCGAGCACCACGACGGCGTCGACGCCCGCTCCACCGGAAGCATCCAACTCGGCCTCGTCCCGGACCCGGCATCCTCGGGCCTCCACCCATTGCCGGACATCGGTGGCGAAGGTGGCGGCGTCATGGTTGCTCAACGCCGCGACGAGCCCAACATCCCGCATCGAGCCGCTCATTCCCGGTACCGCCCGGTGACTCCCGACATGGACACCGATCCGAGCGGCACCATCTCGAGAGAGACGATCGCGACGTGGCGGTGGCACGACCTATGGCGGCTCATGACGACTCCTCGTCCCAGGCCGGTGTCAAGTACCGTTCCTGGTCGTCCGTCGGCCGGAAGCGATAGAGCGCGGCGGGACGGTGGCTGCCCTGCCGGCTCACTTCCTCGGTTCGCTCCAGCATCCCGGTGGCGAGGAGGCGACGGCGGAAATTCCGCTTGTCGAGCGGTTGGTCGAGGACGGTCTCATAGGTGGATTGGAGGTCCCGGAAGGTGAACGCGGGCGGCAGGAGGTAGAGGGCGATGGTGGTGTAGCCGAGTTTGGCCCGTAATCGCGTCCGGGCATAGTCGATCACCCGGCCGTCGATCTCGGAGCACAGCACGCCGGGCTCGGCCGGGACCCATTCGATGCCTGGCCGGCTGCCGGCGGAGGCATCGGAGCCGACCAAGCCGACGTACGTGATCACCACGGTCCAGTCGATCTCGTCTTCGACGCTGAAGGTATAGAGTTGCTCGAGGTACCGGTCTGACAGGCCGATCTCGTCATGGGCGATCCTCCGGGCAGCGGCGTCCAGAGACTCGTCGCTGACTGGCCAACCCCTTGGCAGGCACAGTTGATCGTCACCGTTCCGGAGCGCCACCACCAACCGCCCACCGATCAGCGCGAAGAAGACCACCCGCACGTCCACCGCTGGCGATGATTCGTCGCTCGTCGGGTCACCGGTGTGGAACCCCCCGATACGGAGACGGGCTGTCGGCATCGATCTGCCTGTCGGTGCGGCCGGTGGCATGGCTCTCGCCTCCTGTTCGGGTCGGGCACCTCCCTGAGTGTACCGATCGTGCCCCGGGTGGGCAAATCCCGTCCGTGGTGCGCCGGGTGAGGCGTCTCTCCCCGGCCGTCGCTTTGCCGTAGGATACGGGACGACGGGAATCGGGCCGGCATCAGGCGGGGGAAGAGCGCTATGGCAGAGACGCTGGGTCGGATCGTCGCTGGGGGCGTGGTAGCGGTGGTCCGGTTGGACGACCTGGCGCGGGCGGTCGACGTGGCGAGAGCGCTGGTCGCCGGCGGTGTCGAGGCCGTCGAGTACACCTTCACCAACCGATCAGCGGCAGACGCGATTGCCCGGGCCCGGGATGCGTTGGGTGCGACGGCCGTGATCGGCGCCGGGTCGGTCCTGGACCCGGAAACGGCCAGGGTGGCGATCCTGGCCGGGGCCGAGTATGTGGTGACGCCGGCCTACAAGGCGGCGACCGTCGAGATGTGTCACCGCTACGGCGTGCCGATCATCTGCGGCGCCTTAACCCCGACCGAGATCCTCACTGCCTGGGAAGCGGGGTCGGCGCTGGTGAAGGTCCATCCGGCCTCTCTCGGTGGGCCGGCCTATTTCAAGGATATCCTGGCCCCGATGCCGATGGTCCGGCTGGTGCCCTCGGGCGGCGTCACGTTCGAGAATGTCGGCGCCTTCATTGCCGCCGGGGCGGCCGCGGTCGCGCTCGGCGGTCAACTCGTCGATCCGAGGACGGTGGCCGCGGGCGCGTGGGACGCCCTCACCGAGCGGGCGACCACCTTGCGCCGGTCGGTCCGCCTGGCCCGAGAACGGCGCGACGCCGCCTGAAGCCTACTCGTATCCTTCAGCCTGGCCGGGGTTCGGAGCGCGCTCACCGTTCGAGACGACGGCCGCGCGTCGGTCGTCCCATGCCACCGGCGAGCCGGCCGGCGTTGCCGCCGGGACGGCGGGGAGGGTCGGGAAGAACCCCTCGATGCGTGCCAGCACCGCGTCGCGGCCGAGCGATCCCGCGATGACGCCCCGGATGACGCCCTCCGCGTCGATGAACAGGTGGGTCGGGACGTTGCGCAGGTCGTAGGCGTCCCGGAACAGGGACCGGCTGGGCACGTTGTAGACCGGGAAGGTGGCGCCGTTCGCCCGGGCGAACTCGGTCGCCTGGTCACGGGGTTGGTCGATCGAGAGGGCGATGAGCCGGACGCCGCGCGGGGCCAGATCGACGTACGTTTCCTGGATATCCGGCAGCTCGGACCGGCAGGGTGGACACCATGAACCCCAGAAGTTGAGCCAGACCGGTTGGCCCCGGAACGAGGAGAGCCAGACTGGGACGCCGTCCGGGCCGATCATCAGCACGTCCGGCGCGGTCTCACCGACGCTCGGCATGTATTGCTGGTTGATCCCGCCCGAACCGATCTCGTCCAACCCGGTTCGGCCACCGACGAACCATGCCCCGAGGACGATGGCCGCGGCGAGGGCGACCCCGATGACCGCTTGACGCCGGTTTCCCCGATCCTGGTCCCGGTCGGGGACGGCTCGGGCTCGGGAACGATCGAGCGGGTCGCCGGGGAGCACGCTCCCGCTCACTAGACGCCGCCGTAGGCGTGGAGTCCGCCGAAGACATAGTTGCCGTAATAGGTGAAGACGGTGGCCGCGAAGCCGAGGATCAGGATCACCGCGCCCCGCGTTCCCCGCCAGCCGCGCAGGGAGCGGGTGTGCAGGTATACGGCATAGACCAGCCACAGGAAGAGGGCCGAGGTCTCCTTGGGATCCCAGGACCAGTACGATCCCCACGCCCGGTGAGCCCAGACCGACCCAGTTATCAGGACCAGCGCCATCAGGGGAAAGCCGACCGTCACCCCCCGAAACCCGATGTCATCGAGCATCGCGGCGCTCGGTAGCCAGGTCACCGGCCAACGCCGCACGATCAGGAACAGCACGGCGGCGGCGAACGAGATGGCAAAGGCGGCGTAGCCGAAGATGGCCATCGAGACGTGAATCGTCATCAGGGGCTGATTCTGCAATGCCGGGATGAGGGGGTTGACCTCCCGGAGGTCGACCGGCAGCGACCAGACATACGCGGCCATCCCGACCGCGATCGGCAGCACGATGGCTCCGAGGTGCTTCTCCCGATAGGATCGCTCGAAGAGGAGATAAATCAACAGGACCGCAAAGACGAAGACCATCGAGAACTCGTACATGTTCGATGGTGCGCTGCGCGAGGCGGCGATCCGCAAGCCGAGCGACAGGGTTTGGAAGCCGAGTCCAAACCAGGCCAGCATCGTCCCGAAGTCGCCGAGCGACGAGGCGGCGGGGCCGGTCCCGAAGCCGGTGCGGAGCGTCGAGACCGAGGACGCGGTCGACCCGCCGGAGAAGCTGAGCCGGGAGACGCGTCCCAGGAGCCGGAACCGGCCGATCGCGAATCCGGCGTAGCAGGCGGTCGCGGCGACGATGGCGATCGTCGTGGCGGCAAAGCAATAGAACGATAATTTGACGAGCGCTTCCATGCCCGATCCTCCCCGGCCACCGGACGACCCATGATTTCGGCCAAGTATAGGCGCTGTCGTCCGGCCGAACCGGTCCTCGGGCGTTGCTGCCCCGTCCTGGCTGCCCAATCCGTGCGGTGGGCGCCCCCAGAGTCCGATCAGTGATCGGGGAAATCGTCCGAGGCAGAGCGCGGTCGCGTCTCGACCAATTCGAGGTCCGGTCGTGCGGCGAGGTCCGCGAGCAGGGCGTCGAACTGCCGCTGGCCGCCCCAGTCTCGCTTGGCGAGGGGTGCGAGGTGCGCTGTCGCGCCGCCGGATGCCGGGTCAGGACTGACGATGCCGCGGATGCGGCGGTGCGGGAAGTAGAAGGTGGCCATCAGACCGCCGACCAGCAGCACCGACGCGACGATGAAGAGCGGGATCGCCGGGTTGCGGGCCACCTGGAACAAGCTGAACCGGGTCTCGCGGAGGAACTCGACCCGAATCGCCCCGAGGTCAGCCGTCTGCCGGGTCGCGAGGACCGCGTCGCGGGTGTCCAGACTGCCCTGCGAACCGGTGTATCGCGCCCGGACGTAGATCTCCTGGTCGGCCAGGCGGAGCGCGTCGAGCTCCGGCTGGTTGAGCGGGGCTAGGTCCGGGGCGATGATCGTCAGCACCACCTCGGCCGGACGGAGGACGACGACCCCGGCCGGAGCGTCAGGGTTCGCGTTGGACGTGAAGGTGCCCAACTCCACCGCCCCGTCGTAGAGTACCGAACCGCCGAGGTCGGTAACCCGGACCCGCACCGCCTGGCCGAAGCTCGACTGGTAGATCGTCACCCCGTCATGGCTCAGCGGGTCGTTGACGGTGATCGCGTCGCTGGCGACCGGTCGATCCCCGTCAAGGATGGTCAGGTGGCTGGTGTACTCGGAGGGGATGCCGCTCTCGTCATAGGTGTCCTCGAATCGGTCGAGGCGGACCGCCAGTCCGGTCCCATGCCCGATCGGGCGGGATTCTCCCTCGGCCACGATGAACTCGGTCTCCCGAAACCCGAAGTGGGCACCGATGATGCCGCCGGCCATGAACAGGATCAGGGCGATGTGGAACGGGAACGTGCCCAGACGGGCGAACCGGTTCTTGTCGACGTAGAGGTGGGTCTCGTGGCCTCGCACCTCGGAGACGACGCGGTAGCGGCGCTCGCGGAGCGTGTCCGCCAACGTATTGGCCGTGGCGGACACGGCGGCCGCGCTGGCCAGCGTGGCATCACCGCCGGTGCCGCGGAGGAAGCCGTGCGTGGTCACCACCGTGGGGT
>JACCVE010000523.1 GCA_013698285.1 Chloroflexia bacterium
GACGGGGCACCGACACTCGCTCATGGTGTGGTGGACCGTGCGCCGTCGAATCGCCCGTGGCGTCGGAAACGACGACCGGCCGGTTTGTCGTGTCGGCTCCGAGCACGTTCGGCACAGCGGTTCACTGGCTCAGAGGTACCGGTGCATGACGTGGAGACCGACCCGGCCGAGGATTGGGTGATCGAACGCCTCGGGCACCGTGCCGATGATCTCGAATCCGAGGGCCCGCCATAGCCAGACGGCCGCCACGTTCGTCTCCACCACGGCGTTGAACTGCATGGCGGCATACCCCTGCCCTCGCGCCCAGGCGATCGCGTACTCCCCGAGCGCCCGCCCGATCCCCCGGCCGCGCGCCTCGGCCGCGACCATGAAGCTGGCCGTGGCGACGTGGGAACCGCGGCCGGGCCGATTCGGCCCCATCTTCGCCGTCCCCACCACCCGCGACCCGGCAACCGCCACGACCGTGTGGCCGGGAGGTCCCTCCACCCACACGTCCCGCGCCCGTTCGGACGACCACTCGGGATCGTAAGCATACGTCTCCCCGGCGACGACCACCTCTTGGAAGATCGGCGAGACCGACGGCCAGTCGGCATCGACGTAGTCCCGGATGCGCAACGCCGCACGGTCCTGACTGGCTCGGCTCGCGGTCATTCCCACTCCCCTTCCCCTCGCGTCCCGGATCGTTATCGCCGACTGCCCCGGCCATCGCCGGTGGTCCCCGCTGGTGCCCGGCACACGCGGCCGCGGCCGATCACCATCGTTCCCCCTCGACGCCACGGTCAATCACCCCGGGCGTGGTCGGCGAGGACCTCACCGATCTGGTACCGCGAGATCGCGGCGAGGACGGGGTTGGTATCGACGTAGTACGGGAGGGCGACCAGCCCGATCGAAAGGGCCCAGCCCCGCCCCCGGGCCCAGGTGGCGTCATCGACGCCGATCGCCTCCCGGAACGTTTCCCGTATCTCGGCCGAGAGCAGGTTCCAGGCGACGATCAGGTCCACCGCGGGATCACCGATGGTAAGTCCACCGAAGTCGATCACGGCGCTCAACCGACCGCGTTCGACCAACAGGTTCCCGGGCTGAAAATCACCGTGGACCCAGACGGGAGGATCATCCCAGCGCGGGACGGCGAGGGCCGCGTCCCAGGCGACGGTCACCCGGCCGATATCCACCATGCCCTCGCACGCGGCGATTGCGGTCCGGGTGGCCTCGTCCCGGAGTCCCAGCGGCTCGCCACGATAGGACGCGAGCAACCCGGCTCGCTCCTGACCCCCGGTGTCGATGCCGTGCAGTGCCGTGATGAACCCCGCCAGGTCGGTCGCCAACCGGTGTCCGTCAACGACGCCACCGATCAGGTCATCGCCGGAGACGGTCTCGCCCGGGAGCCACCGGTAAATGGACCAGTCCCATGGGTAGCCTTGGGCGGGCTTCCCCCGCCCGAGTGGCACGGGAATCGACAGCGGCAGCAGCGGGGCCAGCCGCGGCAGCCACCGTTGCTCCTTCTCTATTTGCGCGACGGCTCCGGGGATGCGAGGGAGTCGCACTACCATGTCGTCCCCGAGGCGATAGTTCGCGTTGTCGGTCCCAGCCGAGAGGACCGGCATGATGGGCAGGTCCGCCCATCGGGGGAACTGCGCCGCGACTAATCGGCTCACCAGCGCCGCGTCGATGTCCACCTCGTCGGCGTGCATCTTCGCGACGGTCATCGATGTTCCCCCCGTCCGGCCGTGGCCGCGTCGATCGGCAGGCGCGACGCCTCGTCCATGAACCGTTTGGCCCTGCCTGGCCCGCCGAGCCCGAACCAGCACGGCGCCCCGTCTGGCGCGGCCTCGATCTCGAACCGGAAGATGGGGCAGCACGTTCGCCCGAACAGGACGACATCCTGGACGCGCTGTCCCCTCGGGTCAGCGGCGGGGAACCGGAAGGCGTTTCCGACCGGCCGGTCCTCGACGGCTCCGGAGTGGGCGAAGGAACCGTCTGTGAGGACCCGCTCCCGCGCCGCGAACGCCGCGTCCCCGAGACGACAGGCGAGCGTCGGGGCAACGTGTTCACCCGGTGCCATCGTCCGGACTCGTTCCATGGTCTTGATCCTCTCGCGGTTTCCGCGCACTTTGGGGTACGAGGGGGTCAATCGCCCTTTGCGTCCCCCGCTTCCCGCTCACTCCGCTCGGCCAGTGTCGCCGTCCGCTGGTAGGCGGCGTAGACCGCCCGGGAGAGGACGGTGCGGAGGCCGCCCTTCTCCATCTGGTAGATCGCCTCGGCCGAGGTCCCACCGGGGGAGGTGACCATGTTCCGCAGCTCGGCCATGTGCTTGCCGGAGTCTCGCGCGAAAGCGACCGACCCGGACACGGTCTGGAGTACGATCTGCTCGGCGATCCGGCGTGGGAACCCCATGTGGACCCCCGCGTCGATCAGGGCCTCCATCATCAGGAAGACGTAGGTCGGGCCCGTGCCGGAGAGGGCCGTCGCCATGTCGACGTACTTCTCCTCCTCGACCTCCAATTCCTCGCCGAGGGCCGCCAGGACGGTCCGGACCTGGTCTCGGCTGGTCTCGGCCACATCGACCGTCGCCGTCCAGACACTCATCCCCTGGCCGATCTGGGCGGGGGTGTTGGGCATCACCCGGACGATCTCGTCGTGCCCCAGCCCGTGCCGCAGCGAGGCGATGGTCGCCCCGGCCACCACCGACACCGCCACCTGCCCGGGGGAGAGGCGTCCGTGCAACTGGCGCATGACGGTCCCCAACACCTGCGGCTTGACCGTCAGCAGCACCAGGCCGCCCCGCTCGACCGCCTCCCGGTTGCCCTCGACGGTCTCGATCCCGAACCGCTCCCGCAGCCGTTCCCGCCGGTCGGCGCGGGGGTGACTGGCGACGATGCTCTGTGGCCCGACCGTGCCC
>JACCVE010000529.1 GCA_013698285.1 Chloroflexia bacterium
CCGCTCCCGCAACGCGGTATTGACCCGCTCCCAGACGCCGTCCTGCCGCCAGGTCCGGAAGGACCACCAGACCGTGCCCCAGGCGGCAGGTCGGACGGCAGCGCTCGCCAGTGACGCCCGGTCCGCACGACGTAGAGGTTCGCGTTGACCACCTCCCGGCGGGGGTGGACGGCGGGGCGACCGCCGGGCTTCGGGGCCGGGACCAGCGGTGCGAGGCTCGCCCACTCGGCGTCGGAGAGGTCACTCGGATACCGGGACGGGGAACTGGCGGGAATCGCGGGCCTCCGGGAGGGTACGGGTCCACGGCGGTCGAGACCACGAGTGTATCGCCTTTCCACACAGCCTCTGAGGCTGAGCGCCGCGAGCAGCCGGCGGGTCAGCGCGCCATCGTAGCCCCGGTCGAGGTGAACGGCCGCATCCCGCGGCACCGGGTCGCTCGCGCCCGGACCCGCCAACGTGGGGCCGAGGAGGGCGCGTCGTGTCGGTTTGCCCGTGCCGAGACCCGGCACCCCGGCACCCCGGCACCGTCGGTCAGGGTGGAGCGCTTCAGGCCCCGTTTGGCCCGGTCGACGGGGGAGCGGCCGGCCCTCTCCCCGCCGCACGGCGCCATGGTGATGCGGCCGTCGACCGCCAGGTCCTCGCGGTCCAGCCCGATCGTCTGGCCGTACTGGTCCGGCACCGGCGCATGGAGGGTCTCGCCCAAGCCGACCTCGGCCCACTCGTGGACCCGGCGCCGGATGGTCTGGTCGGCGCAGCCGGCACTTGGGACCCGCTCGTCGCCGGAGCCGTCGACCAGGGCCGCCAGGACGGGCTCGAAGACCAGCCGGTCGACGATGCGAGGGAGGTGGCAGCCCAGCGGGTGGCCCGGGTGGGTCGTTGGCCGCTCGGGCAAGAGGGCGGCGATGTGGTGCCACACGGGATCGAACAGGGATACTGGCAGCGTGGGCGCGGGGTCCTGTAGTGACCACGGGGCTGTCACACCTCCACCCTCGCCGGAGCCGTGCCCGCCCCCACCACCCCGGCCCCATCCCTTCCTGCCCCCCGCGTATTGCCGGTCGCTCTAAGCGAGGGGCCTATTGCCCGAAGCCGGTCCTAACGTCGCTGATGGGGACAGTCTCACATTCAGTATGGAACAGCGGGCGGACGACCATACTCTCCATGTTGGTATCACAATGTTCTCACCCACCCGCGGTGACGGTGGAGATTGGCGCCGAGCTGCTCTTGGCTGCTCTTGATGCACCGGGAGGTGCCGGAGGCGAGCTTCGGCCCCACGTGATGATGCTCCGCGAGCGGTTCGGGTCGTCCGGCGACCGCCACGTCAAGGTGGCCGCGATCGCGCGCGTTGCGGGGGCAGCACCACCCTCTCAATGAACCACTTCAGCAGCAAGGAAGTGGTCATGCGTGTCTCCGCCGACGATCGAACGTTCCGACCAGTCAGCGACACGGTCGTGGCCCTCCTCGCCGCGAGCGCGCCCTTCTTCGACTTCTCCGACGACGAGCTGTCTGGTCCGGCCGGCGGCGCGTTATCGTTCGCCACGGCTGGCGCGTTCGCACTCGTGATCGGGCTCTCGCTCCTCGTCCGACGGCGTTATCCATTCGTCGTGCTTGGCCTGCTCCTCCTGGCGGCCGTCATGGCCGCCGCCTCTGGGGGCGAGGAATCGTCGATCCCCTTCCTCATCGGCGCGACGGTCGCGCTCTACACCGTTGCCAGCAGCCGGCCGAGACAGACCGCGCTCGTCGCCGGCGTGGTCAGCATGGCGATCGCGTTCGCGGTCGAGTTGGGGTCCGCAACGGGCTCAATGGTATCGCGGGAATCGCTGGCCCCCGTGTTCTGGACCGCGTTCGCGGTCGCCGCCGGGGACGCGGTCCGTTCCCGCCGGATCTCGATGCAGGTCCTCGAGGAGCGGGCCCGGCGCGCCGAAGCGACTCGCGAGCAGGAGGCTCGGGCCCGGGTGGCGGAAGAACGCCTGCACATCGCCAGGGACCTGCACGACATCGTCGCCCACCATATCGCCGTCGTGAGCATCCAGGCCGGACTGGCCGAGCGCGCCATGTCGCGAGACGCTCTCGAAACCGCCGTGACGGCGATCCGGCATGTCAGCGAGGCGTCCCGCCTGGCGCTCGACGACCTGTCGGCCGTGCTCCATCTGCTGCGGGCCTCCGGAGACCGCGACGACCGTGAGCCGGCGCCGGGTCTGGCGCAGGTCAACGACCTGCTCGACACCTACGCGAACGCGGACCATCGGGTCCATGTCACCATCCAGGGCAGGGCACGGCCGCTCGACGCCGCGAGCGAACTCACCGCCTATCGCGTGATCCAGGAGTCGCTCACCAATGCCAGCAAGCACGGCATCCTGGGACAGACCCACCTGACCCTCTCCTACGAGCCGGCCGACTTCGTGGTGACCGTTACCAATCCCGTCCGGAGTGACGTCGAGGGCAACATCCCTATGGCGCCGGGGACGGGATACGGCATGATCGGCTTGCGCGAGCGGGTCGACGCGATCGGCGGGACGGTGACGGCGGGACAGCAGGCCAACGGCGTCTTCGTCGTCGAGGTGCATATCCCCTACGCGCCGGTCGAGCCGGCAGGGACGGAGTCCACCCCATGATCCGAGTGCTGATCGCCGACGACCAACCGTTGATCCGGGCCGGCATCCGGGGGGTGCTGGACCTCGAGGACGACCTCCTGGTGGTCGGGGAAGTGGCTGATGGGCAGGCCGCCGTGCGGGGCGCGCATGGCGAACGCGCCGATATCGTGCTGATGGATATCCGGATGCCGGGTCTCGACGGGATCGAGGCGACCCGTCGCATCCGGGCCGACGAGAACCTCGCCGGCGTCCGGATCATCATCCTGACGACGTTCGAGACGGACGACAACGTGGCGGCGGCGCTCCATGCCGGCGCCAGCGGCTTCCTGGGGAAGGGGCCAGTCCGGACGAGATCGTCGACGCGATCCGGATCGTGGCCAACGGGGAGGCGCTGCTGTCGGCGCGGGCGACCAGGTCGCTGATCGAGCGATTCCTTGCCCAGCCGCAACCTGCCGCCGAGTCCTCACGGCAGGCATCGCACCGGGCGAAGCTGATCGCCGACCTGACCGAACGGGAGCGGGAGGTGCTCGTGATGGTCGCGCGCGGGCTATCCAACGAGCAGATCGGCGAAGCGCTCTCGATCTCGTCGTTCACCGTGAAGACCCACGTCAACCGGGCGATGGTGAAGCTCGACGCCCACGACCGGGCCCAACTCGTCGTCTTCGCGTATCAGGCCAGGCTACTCCAGCCAGACGAGTGAGACCCGCACCAAACACCGCGCCGGGACGACGACGCCAGCACGGCCGGGCCCTAGGCTGAACAGGTCAGCGGTTGGCTGATCGTCTTCACCGAAAGGCTCACGTCATGATCATCGTCGACACCATCACGAAATCGTACGGGGACAAGGTCGCCGTCGATTCGCTCAGTTTCACCGTTCACCCCGGCGTCATCACCGGGTTCCTCGGCCCCAATGGTGCCGGGAAGTCGACGACGATGCGGGTGATCATGGGGCTCGATAGTCCCACCTCCGGCCACGCGACGGTCAACGGCAAGTCGCTCGCCGATCACCGGGCGCCGCTGCATGAGGTCGGCGCGTTGCTCGAAGCCAAAGCCATCCACCCTGGCCGTTCGGCGTACGATCATCTCTCGGCCCTGGCGGCGACCAACGGGATTCCCGATCGCCGCGTTCGCGAGGTGCTGGATATCGTCGGCCTCTCGTCGGTGGCGAAGAAGCGGGCGGGCGCCTTCTCGCTCGGCATGGGCCAGCGGCTCGGGATCGCCGGCGCGCTGCTCGGGGACCCCGACACCATCATCCTCGATGAGCCGGTCAATGGCCTCGATCCCGAGGGCATCGTCTGGATCCGGAACCTGCTCAAGGATCTCGCCGACCAGGGCCGCACGGTGTTCGTGTCGTCCCACCTCATCTCCGAGATGGGCTTGATGGCCGAGCACCTGATCGTGGTCGGCCGCGGGAAGCTGATCGCCGACACGTCCGTCGATGAGCTCCGGCACATGGCCGTCGACGACAGCGTCGAGGTCGACACCCCCGACCCGCCGGGACTCACCCGGGTCTTGCTGGGTGATGGCGTCGCGATCGATACGACCGACCGACCCCACGTTCTGCGGGTGACGGGACTGCCGGCGGCCACGATCGGTGACCGGGCCTTCGCGGCGGGGATCCCCCTCCACTCGCTGATTCCCCGGGAGGCGTCGCTCGAGGAAGCCTTCATGAGACTGACGCATGACGCCGTCGAGTACCAGCCGGTCGCGGCCTGACCGCCGCATCATCCAGTCGCCGCCTGACCACCGCATCACTCAGTCGCATAGCAGCCCGGCATCGCCGCGGCCCCAAGGAGATCGATCATGGCCACAGTCATTGCAGAACCCGCCATTGGACGTCACGCGCGCGCCCTCGACCCGGTGACCAACGTCAACGAGCGGCTGGGTAGGACATCTCTAGGGGTCACGTTCCCCCGCGTGATTCGCTCGGAGTGGGTGAAGTTGCGCAGTCTCCAGTCGAACTGGGTCACGATGCTCTCGGCCGCCGTCGTGATGATCGGTGTCGGTGCGTTGTCCGCGGCGTTTCTCAGCGACACCATCGCTGGGGGCGGCGATGGGTTTGCAGACACGACGGATCCCACGACGACCAGCCTCAGTGGCATGATGCTCGCCCAGATCATCGTCGGGATCGTGGGGGTGCTGACGATCACGAGCGAGTTCGCCAACGGGATGCTCCGCACGACCTTCGCGGCCGTACCGAAGCGACTCCCGGTCCTCTGGGCCAAGGTGGTCGTCGTCGCCGGCGTCACCTTCGCGGTCATGCTGCCGACCATGTTCGCCACCTTCTTCATCGGGCAGGTCATCATCGGCGGTGATCTCAACGCGAGCCTCTCTGACGACGGAGTGCTCCGAGCGGTGATCGGATCCGCCGGGTACCTGACCGCGATCGCCCTGCTTGGTCTCGGCCTGGGCTCCATCCTCCGGCAGGCGGCCGGCGCGATCGGCACCATCTTCGCCCTGCTCCTGATCGTGCCGGGACTGCTCGGTCTGGTGCTACCCGCCTCGATCGGCGACGACACGCTCAAGTATCTGCCATCGAACGCGGGCCAGGCGGTGACCTGGATCGGCCCGACCGACGGGCTGCTCTCGCCGGCGGCCGGGTCCCTCGTCGTCCTGGGTTGGGTCGCCGCGTTCCTGGGAGTCGCCGCGGTACTCCTCAAGCGGCGCGATGCGTAGCGGGCCGCTACCAGGGAGCGGCGGCAGCGCACCCGACATCGAAACGTTAGCGCAAGCGATCCGGCCCGGGGTACCAACCCCGGGCCGGGTTCGTTTTGCCACTGGGTCAAGGTGATGAGGATGTTGCCAGATCCACCCATACGGAATCCGGATAAACCGTTCAGTCCGTCCAATCGAAAACGTCGGTGGCCAGGCCATCACATGCTCGGCCCAACGATTCTAACGACCCTCCGAGGTCGATCGATGTGTGCCGGATCGCGATCGGCACATGGCGGATGCGGACCTCATGGTGGATTGGGTCGGTATGCGCGGGATAGATGAGCAGTCCCCGGTCGACATCCGCGGCCACGCAATAGGCGAGCAACTGGTAGACGTCGTGGTGGCGGAACTCGCTCGCGTCGAGCCGCTTGTACTTGCAGTCAGCCACCAGCACGGTCGTCCCATCTCGGTCGACCGCGAGGTCGGGCCGCATCTCGACCTTCTTCTCGTGCCCGAGGAACAGTTGCGACTGGGATCGCAGCCTGGTCCGCACCGGTGCGCGTGCCCGGAGGACTTCGGTGACGAAGGCCTCGAAGAGCCTGTTCATGTCGATGAGAAATGCGCGAAAGTCGATCGGCCCCTCGTGCTCCGACAGCGACGATCCTGCCAGGAAGAGGCGGCACAATCGGTGAATGGGACGGTAGTCATCATTGAGTCGGTGGTAGGTGAAGCGGTCGATCGCGCTGGCCGGCATCGTGGTGGGGGACACCTCGGCAAGCGTCCCGTCGATACGGCGAAGTCGAAGCCGCAGGTCGGGTCGTTGGACCCAGCCCCCCAGCAGGTGGACGACTTGGCGGACCACTTGATTCTCCGGGATGTCCCACGTGAACTCGTCGAATCGGCACCAGGTGCGATGACGCAGGACATGGTTGCGGCGCACGTCCTCGGCTATGCCGATCCGGCCCCGCACGCTCGATAGGTTGTCCTCCCGCTCGACATAGGCGCGATAGAGGCCCCGGTCGATGCGTCGCTCGACGAGGCCGGTGAAGTGGTCAACGACGAACTCGAGCAGTTCGTCGAGGCGGTCGACGCCAATCGCCTCGTCCCGGAACGGTGACTCTATGCCCGAGGCGATCGCGAGCATGTGAAAGAGGTTGCCGACCGGAACCTTTGACTGGCACTCCAGCCTCCGTCCGGACGGCAGCGTCACCACCCCCACGAACTGGGCCGGATTGAGGAAATACTCCTCCGAGGTCACCTCCCGGCGAATGGTGATCCGACCCCCCAGCCGTGAGGCGATGAACCCCGCGTCGGCCCGATCGAGCCAGACCCGGGTGTCCCGGTACTCGGTCAGCCAGATCGCCTCCGTCATCTCGCGTCCGACGCCGTGTCGCCCGGGACATCCGGTCCGGACAGGAGCCGGTCGGGTTCGAACTCGTCCAGGGTCGACTCGCTGTCCCGGTGGTGCTGGAAGTACTCGGCCAGGAGGGGACGCACGGCCCGTTGCCAGACGCGCTGTCGCCCGGCACCAGTCCCGATCGCCGGGGTCATGAAGTAGCTGTGGCCGATCTGGTAATCGCCGGTCAGGTGGTGCTGCACCCGTTCGTTGAGCCTGACGAAGAGCCGCAGGACGATCTGCCGCTCGTCATC